>NZ_CP133266.1:3860000-4160000 GCF_030915485.1 Neobacillus sp. PS3-40
AGATAAGTACCTTGATTCAATATTTGTTTCAAAAAAAGATGAATAAATAGCAATTGATAAAGCATGAACAGAAGAAATCCAAGTATTAGGTTTTCTCCGTTTTTTTGTATAAAATAAGAGAGGAAATATAATAGAAAAGGTGATAAAGTGAGTCAATTATCCGAGTTTTTATCAAATAACCAAAATAAAAATGTCGAGGAATTAAAAGAATTGCTTCGTATTCCAAGCATTAGTTCTTTATCTGAACATAAAGAGGACGTTCAAAAAGCAGCTTCATGGATTTTGAATAAATTAAAACAAATCGGAATGGAACATGTTGAAATCATCCAAACAAAAGGTCACCCTATTATTTATGCCGACTTGATTCATCAGGAAAATGCACCCACTGTTTTAGTTTATGGTCATTATGATGTACAGCCTGTTGACCCTGTTAATTTGTGGGAAACTCCTCCTTTTGAACCGACCATTCGTGATGAAAAGATTTTTGCTAGAGGGGCAACAGACGATAAAGGACAGATGTTCCTCCATATCAAGGCAGTGGAAACCCTTTTGGAGTTAAATGGGAAATTGCCTGTAAACATTAAATTTTGCATTGAAGGAGAAGAAGAAATCGGAAGTCCCAATCTTCCGCACTTTTTAACTAAAAGTAAAGAAAAATTATCCTGTGATGTGGTTGTTATTTCCGATTCTGATATGTGGGACAAAGGGATTCCGGCTATCACCTATTCCTTAAGAGGTCTTTGTTCGCTGGAAGTTTCTCTTAAAACGGCTAACTCTGATTTGCATTCGGGCATGTACGGTGGGGGAGTTCAAAACGCTAATCATTTATTGGTGCAGTTGCTTTCTACCCTTCATGATTCAAATGGGAAAGTAAATGTCGAACATTTTTATGATGAAGTCATGGTACTGACAGAATTTGAAAAGGAACAAATTAAAGCATTAGGTTTTGATGAAGAAAAGTTAAAAAAATCGTTAGGGTTAACGGATTTGGTCGGAGGAGAAAAAAATCATCCATACTCCGAGAGAATCAGTTCCCGTCCTACATTAGAAATTAACGGCTTATGGGGCGGATTTCAGGGGGAAGGAACAAAAACCGTGATCCCGAACGAGGCACATGCTAAAATAACCTGCCGTCTAGTCAACAATCAAGATCCTAAAAAGATACAGGAATTAGTTAAAAAACATCTAGATGAACATGCACCAAAGGGATGCACGGTAAAAGTGTCTGTTGGAGATGTGGGCAACCCATTCTTAACCCCCATCGATAGTCCGATGATCCAAAAAGCTGCTGAAGCTTATAAAAAAGTGTATGAAAAATCGCCAGTTTACAAAAGAGAAGGCGGCTCAATTCCGATTGTATCCGATTTTAGCCAAATACTAAATGTTCCCGTGGTCTTAATGGGATTCGGTTTGCCGGATGAAAATCTCCACGCACCTAATGAGCATTTTCACTTAGAAAACTTTGATAAAGGTATCTTAACGATTTGCGCCTTTTTAGAACTGATTTAAAAAAACAAGGGGACGGATCTCTTGCTTCTGAAGCAAGAGATCCGTCCCTGTGTTATACCCTAACGGAGAACAGGATCGTTCAAGAAGGATTTTTCGTGAGGATGTAGAAGTTATCTATATTTATTGGTAAAAGCTTTAGGAGATTTATTACTCTATCTTTAAACAACAGACAATGCAAGGCTAGAATTGAGGAGGGTTTTATTTGGATAAGAAATATACAGAAATGAACGCCAAAACTATTGATAAGTGGGTTGATGAAGGATGGATGTGGGGGAAACCAATTAGTCATGAAATTTTTGAAAAAGCTAAAAATAATGAGTGGTGTGTGGTATTAACCCCAACCAAACCAGTACCTAAGGAATGGTTTTTCGAAATGAGGAATGCTGAAATACTAGGTTTAGCTTGTGGCGGTGGTCAACAAATACCTATTTTTTCAGCATTAGGTGCAAAATGTACAGTACTAGATTATTCAGAAAAGCAATTGTTGAGTGAAAAAGAAGTAGCCAAAAGAGAAAATTATGAGATCAAAACGGTTAGAGCAGATATGACAAAACCGTTGCCGTTTGGGGATGAATCCTTTGACGTGATTTTTCATCCAGTTTCCAACTGTTATGTTGAAGATGTTCTTCCTATTTGGAAAGAATGTTACAGGGTGTTGAAAAAAGGAGGAATCCTTTTGGCAGGACTTGATAATGGTGTGAATTATATTTTTAATGATGAAGAAACAATGGTAACCCGTAAACTTCCATTTAATCCATTGAAGGATGAGCATCTGTATAAGGAATCAATAAAAAATGATTGGGGAATCCAATTTTCACACACCATTGAAGAACAGATAGGGGGACAATTACAAGCGGGTTTCGTACTTACAGATATATTTCAAGATACAAACGGATCGGGTAGACTTCATGAATTCAATATCCCAACTTTTTATGCAACAAGATCAATAAAAATGTAGATTCATCTAGAAGTAAAGGATTCAACCAAAATAACTTCTGACTTGCTAGATGTGCTCTAAGAAACTACTTCAGTATTCGATAATGTTAAATAAAATATTTTATATCATGTTAAGCTCAAGATGAAGGAATAAAAAAGGTAATTACTAAGCTAGTTCGAAAGATGTCGGAAAAAGGTAAGGCTCCAATAGAAATTGCAATGATGACTGATCTTGGGGATGAGGAAGTAAAGGAAATACTTGGTCAAAAATAGTGTATGACACTACTGATACAAGTGATTATTCCCATCGGGATCATTTTGACAATTAACTGATTCAAATAATTTGGAAAAAGGGATCTAATCCCAATGTCGTCAACTTAATTGATATTGAGAGAGATCTGTTAAAGAACCAATCTCTTATTCATATGCATCAACATTAAGCCTTGAATAGATGCTGTTTATAGTAGTCAGAAAATGAAGGAGGACCCTATGTCAAAAATAAATCAAAAAATCATTCCGCATTTATGGTATGACAAGGAGGCAAAAGAAGCAGCTGAGTTTTATGCTTCCATATTCCCTAATTCAAAAATTACGGATTTAACAACAATCCAAGACACACCTTCAGGCAATTCCGATATTGTCACTTTTGAGCTTTGGGGACAGAAGTTCATGGCAATTAGCGCGGGGCCTTACTTCAAGTTTAATCCGTCGGTTTCTTTTATCGTTAATTTTGATCCGTCACGAGAAAAAGATGCAGGAGAAAAAATAAACGGGGTTTGGAACAAATTGTCCGAAGGTGGCACAGTGTTAATGCCACTTGATAAGTATCCATTCAGTGAGAAATATGGCTGGATTCAAGATAAATATGGTTTGTCCTGGCAGTTAATGCTAACTAATCCAGAAGGCGAAGAGCGGCCAGCTATAGTGCCGTCACTTTTGTTTGTCGGTGATCAATGTGGCAATGCAGAAGAGGCAATTCAGTTTTATTTAGCAGTATTTAAGAACGCTAAGCAGGGACATATTGCCCGCTATCCTAAAGGGATGGATCCTGACAAAGAAGGGACCATCATGTTCTCTGATTTTAGCTTGGAAAATCAGTGGTTCGCTGCAATGGATAGCGCACATGAACATAAATTCAGTTTTAACGAGGCAATCTCATTTATGGTATATTGCGATACACAAGAAGAGATTGATTTCTTCTGGGAAAAGCTATCTGCGGTTCCTGAAGCCGAGCAATGCGGGTGGTTGAAAGATCAGTTTGGCATATCTTGGCAGATTGCGCCTAGTGAGATGGACGAAATGATGAGAAATGGCAGACCTGAGCAACTTGCACGCGTAACGAAAGCATTTCTTAAAATGAAGAAATTTGATCTTGCGGAATTACGGAAAGCGTACAAGGGATAAGGAGATTTGCTGTTAATAATTTCTAGGATGTCTTAAAAGTCACTCTTTTTTAATAAATAATAATTCTAAAATAGTTTCAGCAGTATATAAATATAAATGTAGAAAGTGTGATGCCTGGAAGAAATTTAGATATACGGAGAGTGGTACAAATGAAAAAGAGTATTGGGTTTAGTTTAGGTGGATTTTTGATTTTATCTGGAATGGTCTATAAAGCGAAAAGCAGGCAATGAGCTAAAGCTTTTTTTCATGATTCACTCTTAGGAAAATATCTTTGTTTAAAGAAAAACCCTCATCCTACTCAAACGGTATTTTTAGTAACTGAAGAAAATGACTTCCATGAAATAACCAAAGCATTTCAAAGAGGAGATATTCGTTTCGCTTCAAAAGCAGAAATAGAGGAATCGCGAAAGATTGCTGCCATATAAAACACTTAATTTTGTGGGTATGAGCTTTGTTGTAGCGCTGGTTTTTAAAAATCCTTTAAGAAAGACATTACAACGAACAGCAGAAAAGGCAAAAGCAACGAATATGATTCTATAAAAGAAAGTTCTGGCCCGCTTAATTAAATCTAGTGGGTTGAGGAAGACCACGGGGACGGTTCCTATGGTTACTTTCCAGAATATTCTTTTAATATAACTAAAATCCTATCGAATCTCATCATAATAAATTTCGTGAAATAAACCAAGCAAAGAACGAAATCATTAACGCCATGGCTTATTTAAAGCTCAAGACCAAAAAGTTATAAAGAAAACTAAAAGTATGTTTTCTTTGTGGTATTTTTTAACTGCCATATCCATCTATAGATGCTAGCTTATTTTCACTCTAATATTATCAGAAAATTACGGAAACGAATCGTAAGAACCGTCCCCATTGCTTCTACAACTGCTTAAAAAGACTACGTGCAATTTACCGTCTGCCACCTTATTATTTAAGTTTTTTTGATTCTAATAGGGTTATATTATATTAGGCATTAATGCAAAATGAAAATAACGGAAACGCTAGGTGATTAAATGATACATACATTTTCGGGTGAGACTATCAGCTTTGATATTATTTACAAGAATCGTACAACCATGGGCATTTATATAGATCTTTATGGAAATGTTGAAGTGCAGGTTCCTAAAGGGACATCTGAAGAATTTGTCTTTCAATTGTTAGAGGAAAAATGGACTTTAATCCAACAAAGAATAAAAGAAATGAAGGATAGAACTGCTGGGCACAAGGAGAGAGTTTATGACCAAGGTGGAAGCTTTCTTTATTTAGGAAACGCTATTTCCATTCTGATCTCTCAAGATACAGATATCAAGAAAGACAAAGTTGTGTTAGAAGGGAATAAGTTACACATATATGTTAAAGATCATGATGAGGAAAGAATAAAACAAGCCTTAAAACGGTTTTATTATCAGCAGTGTAAGGCGTTCGTAGAGAGGCGTATTCAATTTTATCAAAGCAACTTTAAAGTAAAACCACGATCTATACGTATTTCTGATAATAAGAGTAATTGGGGAACCTGTGATTCAATGCGACAATTAACATTCAATTGGAAGCTAGCGATGGCTCCACTTGAGGTGATCGACTACGTTGTCGTTCATGAAATGTGCCATATGGTCCATCTGAATCACGATCGATCCTTTTGGCGTCTTGTTGGTAAAATACTACCCGATTATGAACAACGGGAAAACTGGTTAGCTTTATCAAGTTGGAAAATGATCGTGTAATAGATAGATTGGAACAGTCTCAATTGCACTACATTTATCGTGTGGGCATGTGTAGCACTAATTTGTAATAGAAAGTAAAAAAGATTGCTACTACCTAATTATGGGATGGTAAACAAAAAGAGACAAAACGAGACAACAGTCTCATTTTGTCTCTTTTTTGTGCCATTGGTAAAATTCGAAATATTGCTACTATTAACTTTCGATATTGGCACGGTTCTTGCATCAATAAAAGATGAAAGAAAATTTAGGTAGGGAGGCTGAAATAATGAGAACGTTGGAAAGCAAAGATGTAGCTTTAACAAAGGAAAAAGCACAATGGATGTATCAAAAAATGTTAGAAATCCGTATTTTTGAGGATAGGGTTCATGAGTTATTTGCACAAGGAATCCTACCAGGGTTTGTTCATTTATATGCTGGGGAAGAAGCTGTAGCTGTGGGTGTTTCTGCCCATTTAACGGATAAAGATACTATTGTAAGTACTCATCGAGGACATGGTCATTGCATTGCCAAAGGCTGCGATTTAAACGGAATGATGGCTGAAATTTATGGTAAAGTCACAGGATTATGTCGAGGTAAGGGCGGATCGATGCATATAGCAGATCTTGACAAAGGTATGCTTGGTGCTAATGGAATTGTCGGTGGGGGCTTTCCGCTTGCATGCGGTTCTGCTTTAACAGCAAAGTATAAAAAGACGGAAAATGTAAGCGTTTGCTATTTTGGCGATGGTGCACAAAACCATGGGACTTTCCATGAAGGAGTTAATCTAGCTGCTATTTGGAAGCTTCCAGTCATTTTTGTTGCTGAAAATAACGGGTATGGAGAATCTACACCATTTTCCTACGCATCCAGTTGTAATTCCATTGTAGATCGTGCGATTGGCTATAATATCCCAGCTATCAAGGTTGATGGCAAGGATGTATTAGCTGTCTACCAGGCTGCAGAAGAGGCCATTCTAAGAGCGCGTCGTGGAGAAGGTCCAACCCTAATTGAGTGTATTACCTACCGGAATTATGGCCACTTTGAAGGAGACGCCCAAAAATACAAACCAGAACAAGAAAAGGCAGAGCATAAGCTAGAAAAAGATGCGATTCGTCTATATAGAAATTATTTAGTAAGCGAGCAGCTACTTGCTGAAAAAGAATTAATCGATTTAGAGGAATCAGTTGAAGAAGCAGTTAATCAAGCGGTTAAGTTTAGTGAAGAGAGTCCGTATCCAGATGCAACTGATTTGTTAACCGATGTATATGTGTCCTATTAATAACTAGAAAACAGCCTCAAGAGGGGGCTCACGAGGTGCAACCAGAATTTACTCACTCAAATTTTTAAAATAAATTCTGGTTAGCAAATTTTAAGGAGGAATCGATTATGACTAGAAAATTAAGTATGTCAGCTGCTATAAATGAGGCTATGAAACTCGCAATGCGTAAGGATGAAAATGTCATTCTACTGGGCGAAGACGTAGCAGGTGGGGCTGAAATTGAACACTTACAGGGCGAGGATGCATGGGGAGGAGTACTGGGGGTTACGAAAGGGCTTGTGCAGGAATTTGGCCGTGAGCGAATTTTAGATACACCGATTACTGAAGCTGGGTATATGGGTGCTGCAATGGCGGCTGCATCAACAGGGCTAAGGCCAATTGCTGAGTTAATGTTTAACGACTTTATTGGAAGCTGCTTAGATGAGGTATTAAATCAGGGGGCAAAGTTTCGGTATATGTTTGGAGGCAAAGCACAGGTTCCAGTCACGATTAGGACAATGCACGGCGCTGGATTTAGAGCGGCTGCCCAGCATTCTCAAAGTTTATATGCATTGTTTACTGCGATCCCAGGTGTGAAGGTGGTCGTTCCGTCCACACCTTATGAAGCAAAGGGATTATTGCTTGCTGCAATCGAAGATAATGATCCAGTCATCTTTTTCGAAGATAAGACACTTTATAATATGATAGGTGATGTTCCAGAAGAATATTATACGATTCCATTAGGCAAAGCAGATATCAAGCGGGATGGATCTGACGTGACGATTGTTGCGATTGGTAAACAAGTGCATACCGCTTTAGAAGCAGCTGAACAGCTTTCTAAAAAAGGGATTGAAGTGGAAGTAGTTGATCCTCGCAGCTTGTCACCATTAGATGAAGGAGCCATTCTTTCGTCTGTAGCAAAAACGAACCGTCTAATCATAATTGATGAAGCGAATCCAAGATGTAGTATTGCTACTGATATCGCAGCTCTTGTTGCAGATAAAGGATTCGATTATCTTGATGCACCAATCAAACGTATCACGGCACCGCACACTCCAGTACCGTTCTCTCCAGCGCTGGAGGATATATATCTTCCTAAAGCAGAGACAGTGGTCAGTGTGGTAACAGAACTAGTAGGTGCACGACTAGAAGTGTAAGCAAATGAGTCGGAAGGAGTGAGAGACATGGCAGTTGAAGTAATGATGCCAAAGCTCGGAATGGCTATGAAAGAAGGCACTGTTTCTATTTGGAATAAGGAAGTCGGGGATCAAGTTGGAAAAGGAGAACCGATTGCAAGTGTTAATTCAGAGAAAATTGAAATTGATGTGGAGTCTCCAGCTGAGGGAACGTTATTGCAAATAACTGTTCCTGAGGGGGAAGGGGTCCCACCTGGAACCGTTATTTGTTATATCGGGAGTCCAGGTGAAAAAATAGTTTCTGGGCAGGCCACTCAAGTACAAAAATCTGTTGTGGATAATGAAGCTGCTAAAAAGGAAAAGACAGAGACAATTTTACCAACGAAAACAGCAGAGGACAGAGTTAAAATTTCCCCAGTAGCAAGAAAGATGGCTGAGGCTGGCAACCTTGATATCGATAAAATTCAAGGAACAGGACCTGGTGGAAGAATTACTAAAGAAGATGTGCAGGAAGCTTTAAAGAATTCACGCACGCTTCAAACTGAACAGAAGAAAGAAATAGATGAAACACCAGTAAAACCGCTTGAAGAAACTCAGCAGATCACAGTCAGTGGAATCCGAAAGGTTATAGCAAGACGTATGTTTGATAGTTTGCAAAATACGGCCCAGCTAACGATAAACATTAAGGTAGATGTAACAGACTTGATTGCTTTACAAAAGCAAACGGCGGAAACGGTACAAAATCGTTATGATAATAAATTAACGGTGACTGACTATATCGCTCGAGCTGTTGTGATTTCACTTCAACAGCATCAGCAAATGAATAGTGCTTTAATCGAGGATAAAATTCATTTATTCAAATCTGTACATCTAGGTATAGCCGTTGCTCTAGAAAAAGGCTTAGTTGTTCCAGTTATAGTAAATGCAGATAAGTGTACGCTGATTGATTTGTCTCGAAGCCTTAAAGTAATGGCACAAAAGGCAAAACAAGGGCAGCTAAACAATGAAGAAATGCAAGGATCCACATTTACGATTAGTAATCTGGGTGGCTACGGCGTCGAATACTTTACACCAGTCTTAAATCCACCTGAAACAGGAATTCTTGGTGTTGGCGCTGTCTATGATACCCCAACCTATATGGGTGAAAAGCTAGAAAGAAGAAGCATCTTGCCGCTTAGTCTGACCTTTGATCACCGTGTAATTGATGGAGCCCCTGCTGCTGCATTTTTACAAAAGGTTAAACAGTATTTAGAAAAGCCAATAACCATGCTTTTATAGAAAGAAGGGAATTATTTGGCATCGATCGCAATTATTGGCGGTGGTCCTTCTGGATATGTGGCTGCAATTACTGCAGCCCAGCAGGGATATGACGTGACAATTATTGACCAAGGTCCACTTGGTGGTACGTGCTTAAATGAAGGGTGTATGCCAACTAAATCACTCTTAGAGAGTGCAGGAATGTTCAGCCAGCTTAACCATGCCAGTGAGTTTGGTATTCGTTTACCATCTGGTCGAATAGAAATTGATTGGAACATCGTCCAGCATCGTAAAAATAGGATTGTTTCGACCCTAGTTCAAGGGATTCACTATTTAATGAGGAAAAATAAAGTTAAAGTAGTAAAAGGAGAGGCAACTTTCATAACGAGTCATGTTATAAGGGTTAAGAATGATGGAAAAGAAGAAGAGATAACAGCAGACAAAGTAATCATTGCAACAGGCTCAGAACCTGTCCAATTGCCATTTGCTCCGTTTGATGGCAATTGGGTCATTCATAGTGGTCAAGCGATGTCGCTTCAATCGATCCCGACCTCTTTACTAATTATCGGTGGAGGTGTGATAGGGTGCGAGTTTGCTAGTATTTTTAGCAGACTAGGAACTAAAGTAACCATCGTCGAGATGACGGATCAGCTGCTACCAGGTGAAGATGAAGATGTAGCAGCAATCTTACATAAGCAGTTTGAAAACGATGGTGTAACGATTTATCCTTCCACCGCGTTAAAAGATTTGGATTCAGTTCAAAAGAAAGTGATTTTTGAAAATGATAAAGGCTTGCATGAGGAACAAGCAGATTTAGTCCTCATTTCGATTGGTCGTAAGCCAAGAGTGAACAACTTGGGTCTTGAGAATGCAGGGGTTGATTTTTCTAGACAAGGAATTCGAGTTAATAATCAAATGCAAACGAACATTCCTACTATATATGCATGTGGAGATGTAGTCGGTGGTATTCAGCTTGCCCATGTAGCCTTCCATGAAGGAACAGTGGCAGCTTTAAATGCTTGCGGGATCGATACTCAGGTAAATTATCGTGCTGTTCCACGCTGTATTTATACGTCGCCTGAAATCGCCGGCGTAGGTTTGACGGAAAAGCAAGCAAGAGAGCAATTTACTGATATCAGGATAGGTGAATTTCCATTTTCCGCAAATGGGAAGGCGCTGATTGCTAATGAACGGAACGGAAAAGTAAAGGTGATAATTGAACCGGAATTTGGGGAAATCCTGGGCGTTTCCATTGTCGGGCACCATGCTACAGAATTGATTGGCCAAGGAACTGTCATGCTTCATGCTGAGTTAACAATGGACGTAATGGATCATTTTATTGCTGCACATCCGAGCCTGTCAGAAGCAGTCCATGAAGCATTGTTAAGTGCAATTGGTCATGCTGTCCATGTTTAAAAAAGGAAGAATAAATTATTTTGTCAAACTTCGCGTTACCTGCGCGAAGTTTATTTTTTGAATTTTGTTAAAAATCACAATTGTGTATTGAAAGCGCATTCATAATTTTATATAATTGATAAAAATTCTCTTTTTGAAAAATTACTTCCTAACATTCTTATTTCTTTCATAGGATAAACAAAACAAGTAATCTATCTCGAATCAATATGTAAAATTTCGCCATGATTAGAGGGGGGTCCATGAATTCTACCATTTATTTAGATACTTGGAAGCGTTTTGTCAAAGAAGATGTTCTTGATACATCACGGTTGAACAAACGAATTTTGGAATCCTGGTACCGCTGCAAAAAAGAAAGTGTAAACCCATATTTAAATAAAGGCTTACATTTATTATCAGAAAAGGAATTACAAATAAAAAAGGATAAGAATTCACTGCTTATCGAATTGGCTTCCCCTTTTTTGACGGATCAGGCTATTAAGGACTCCGGAATGATGGCACTACTGGTTGATTCAGATGGATATGTTTTATCGTTAACTGGAAACAAAAAAACGGTTATGGATGCACACAGAATTAATTTTGTCGAAGGGGTACGTTGGACCGAGGGTGAGGTAGGAACAAACGCAATTGGGACGGCGTTACAAACAAAAGAGCCTGTTTTCATTAATGGCGCTGAGCATTATTCCGTCGCTTCCCATCATTGGAGCTGTTCCGCGACTCCTATCATTGATAATAATGGAATTTTAATGGGAGTGATTGATGTATCATGCCCTCTCGAGAATGCTCATCCCTTTATGCTTGGAATGGTTACCTCGATTGCCTATGCTATTGAAAAAGAAATCAGTAGGATGTCCTTTAGAAAAGAAATTGCCCTTATTCAACAAGCATCTCATTTAGCAGAAACCTATCAAAACCACCTCTTTATTGTATGTAATCCAAAACAAATAATCATATCTGCAAGTAAACCTGTTTGTATGAAGAGTCCATTATCGATTGGAATGAACCTGCATGAAATTTTACATAACAGGTACAAAATTGATATCGAAATGCCTCTCCATGCAAAGGAAGACAATAGCATAATCGGAAGCTGCTATTTCTTATCAGAAGAACCCTCATATAATCAGAATTCATTGTTTCTCTCTTCCAATCCGGCTAAGCCCTTCTTATATAAAGGGGAGTGTGGAACTAGTGAGGCTTTTCAAAACACATTAAACCAAGTTAAACTTGTGGCTCCAACAGATGCTACGGTGTTTATTTCAGGTGAAACCGGTTCAGGAAAAGAGCTGATTGCCCAAGCAATCCATGACAACAGCCCACGAAAAAACGGCCCATTTATCTCATTAAATTGCGGTGCTATTCCGAAGGAGCTAATGGAAAGTGAACTTTTTGGCTATATTGAGGGGGCATTTACTGGGGCTAGACGGCAAGGATATAAAGGGAAATTTGAACAGGCTCATAAGGGTAGCCTTTTTCTAGATGAAATTGGTGAAATCCCGCATGCGATGCAGGTTGCTATATTGCGAGTACTTCAGGAAAGGAAAGTTACTCCAATTGGGAGTACGAAGGAAGTCCCTTTAGATGTGCGTGTTATCACGGCAACGCATCGTGATATTACTGAACTTGTAAAAAAAGGGAATTTTCGTGAGGATTTATATTATCGTTTGAACGTTTATCCGATCTTTGTTCCTCCTTTAAGAAAAAGAAAAGAAGATATTCCCCATCTCGTACGGTATTTCTGTCTAAGAAACAACTGGAACATCCCGAATATAGATCATTTATCGACAAGGTTGCAAAACTATGAATGGCCAGGAAATATAAGAGAATTAATCAATATACTGGAGCGATTGCATATTATGTCTCCAGATCTCCAGTCAGGCCAGGGCATTTTAGGAAACTCATTTGAATTATTAACGATTCATTACCCTTCTGACCCATCATCAAACGAACAGGAAAATAAAGAAGAGGTTGAAAAGAAATTAAAAGCACGTGAGAAAATACAAAGGGATTTAATGCTGGATGCTTTAAAAAAGACAAAAGGAAATGTAACGGCAGCCTCAAAATTACTGGAAGTCCCAAGAAGTACTTTTTATAAAAGGCTTCAAAAGTTTGGAATATAAGGATGCTATTGTGAAACCTTTTGTTTCGAAGATATCTTAATATGTAGACTACTATTTGAATGAAAAAGTACCTCACTCCAGAAATTCAGGGAGGGAGGTACTTTTGTGTTAGGCAGTAACTTCAGCTGCAATTTTAATTTCTTTAATTCGCATTAAAAAAATATGGGATAATTTAAATAAAAAAGGAATCCTTTATTCAGGAAATTTATCTAAACGCACAAATGGAACTAACGACGACTTGAGTTCATAAGAACAAGCAATTATCTTCCTCAAATAGGCGCTTTCATAACAAGGATAGCGCACTTTTTACATTTAAGGGCCAGACTGTTGAACAACATTACATATAAAAACTAGAATCTGAGTACCTTCCGTAAGCACAGGAACACGTATTTTCTTATTCAGGTAAAGGATACAAGTTTAAAAAGGAGAATAATTAAAAAAAGGGAAAAAATAGTATGAATAAAAACTTCAATTAAAATTACAAAGGAGAAAAAATGGCTCAAAATGGGATTGTTTTAGTAGTTAGTGTCTCAATAATCAAAGATGATGAAGTTTTAATGATTAAAGAAAATAAACCAAGTGCAGCAAATAAGTGGAATTTCCCTAGCGGAAGAATTGAGTATAAAGAAGATATTCTTAATGCAGCTTGCAGGGAAGTAAAAGAGGAAACAGGATTAGACGTTGAACTTATTAGCACAACTGGCATTTATAATTTCATTAGTAGTGCGGGTAACCAAGTTATACTGTTCCATTTTACTGGAGAGATTACGGGAGGTTCATTAAATCTTGAAGAAGAAATTATAGACAGTGGATGGTTTAAGGTACTTGATCTGCTAAACTTTAATGTTGATGAACTTCGTGAAGCAAGTGTAGTAAAACAAATAGCCGATAGTCTTATAAAAAAGAATTTCCATTCGATAAATATTTTCAATCAACAAATTAGGTAGAAAAGGCTTTTTTGATGGGATATTATTACAAAATTAATCATTAAGGAGGTACTAAATATGATAATTCGTTCAGTTGAAGGTTCAGATTACTACATAATCTCACCATTACTAAACGATTGGTGGGGAGGTAGGCAAATGGCTGAAATGTTACCTAAGTTATTTTTTGAGTATTTTAGAAATACAAGTTTTATTGCAGAAAAAGATGGACAAATCATAGGATTTCTAATTGGTTTTTTATCTCAATCTAAGGCTGAAGAGGCATATATTCATTTTGTAGGAGTACATCCAGAATATAGAAAGCAGAAAATAGGAAAACAACTCTACAATGAATTTTTTTGTGCCGTAAAACAAAAAGGTGCTTGTGTTGTTCGTTGTGTAACTTCACCTGTCAATAAAGTTTCAATTGACTATCATACAAAAATGAAATTCGAAATTGAAACAGGAGATAAAGTTGTAGATGGTGTTACTGTACATACAAACTATGATGGTCCAAATCAAGATAGAGTATTATTTAAAAAGTATTTGTGATAAATTTATGATCTTATTGCTCTAACTGTCCGTTAGTTTAATAACAAAGGAACAATTAGGCATCTCTTTTCTATTTTTTGCTATTCAACATTCAGGCGCAATTCTGCAGCAAGAATTGTGCTCTTTCTTTATGTAAAGGGCTAGATTGTGGAATAACAAGTGTAAAGAAATTGTAAATTGTGATGATTTCCACTTAATCTAACGGGAGGTAGTTGAAGAAGATTTTTGGATTTAATAAAGGGGCTAGATTAATTTTTTACGTAGATATGATAAGAAATATAATCATTACATTTTTTCAAAATGGAATTGGGGTTGAAGGTCAGGAATTTAATAAACTAATTCTAAATTTTAATTTATAACCTAACTTTTGTTCTGTATTTGGTTAAAATTAATTTATTATACAATAATTAGGGGGAGACATTGTTGGAAGATAAAATATTAAAAATTGATTATAGTAACTATTTTTGGCAAGACGATAAAGTTAGACTACGTTCGATGCATCCAGACGATTGGGAAAGAGAATATATTGGACAGTTTGATACTTCTGCACGTCGTCTTTTACTATGCTCTACTGAGCTACCACCTACTATTACAGGTTCGAAAAAATTTGCAGAGGAAAATGCTGATTTTTCTTCATCAAAGGGAAGAATAATGTTTATTATTGAAGATTTTGTAGGTAAAAGCATAGGTGAAATTAATTTAAGTAGTATCGATGAGAGAAATGGAACGTTTAGTATTGGAATTGTAATTGATAAGGAAAACCGTGGTAAGGGTTATGGTACCAGAGCGATGAAGATTCTATTAAGGTATGCATTCCTTGAACGAAGGCTTAATAAATTCAATGACTATGTTCTTGAAGGAAATGAAGCTTCAGCTAAGATGTTGAAAAAACTGGGGTGTATACAAGAAGGTGTGCGTCGACAGGCTGTTTATATAAATGGGAAGTATATGGATTTTATTTTATTCGGATTAACGAAAGACGAATTTATTGAAAACCACAAGGAAGAGTTAAATTTATAACGTGGTATTCTTATTAAGCTAACGGGAGTTTGTTCAATAAGAAAAAGGTAAAAAAATCTTTACAAATTATTTCCTTCGGAGTAATATCATCCACAAGGAAATAATTTTATACTGTCTAATCCCGTAAAGGGAACGGAGGAACCAATTTTTTGGGGTTAATTCTACAAGTTGTAGAAGGGATGAAACTCTTTCGCCATCCTACCCGTCAGCTAACTTCGTCGGCTAAAGCGAGGGAGGTCTAAAGACCGCCTAATTTCAGGGGCCTTTTTTGTTTTTCAGCAAAAGGGCAGCTTGATTAAAAAGATGGTCTTTTTATTATGTCTATAAAGAAAGAAGGAATATAGAAGAAAGTGTGCCATATGGATGTTTTGGGTGTAACCTAACTATTTAAAAAATAACATTTTGGATTTTTTGGATTTAATCGGGTTAAGTCAAATAAATAATGGGGAAAAAATAAATTTATTGATTAAAATACTCGTTCAAAACGTGTTTTTTGGGGGAACTACCAATGAGTCAATCTTCTTATCTGAATATTAGCAATGAAATTTTTTATTTAGAGAGCACTATCCCGACTTATTTTGGGGTACAGAAAGGATACGTTGATATTCATACAATGAGATATCGAATTTTCGGTGCGATTTGGAAATAGGATGGTATGTTTTAAAATTAAGCACAAATTATCCCATGATCCTTACTTGCATACAAAAAAACGGTATTCCATTTGGATAGAACATATACAAGTATGTGAAAATCAAAATGATATTATAAAATTTTTAAATTTGATCAATACAGAACATAACATTCATTTGCAAAGCAAAGGATTTACAGAAATAAATTTTTAAAAAATAACTCTAGAATACAATTTTTTTACGGAGGAAAGAAAATGACTTCTCAACAAATAAAAAGGCTTGTTCTGGGTCGCCCATTAAAATCAAGCGAAGCAGAATCCGAAAAAATGCCAATGTGGAAAGCATTACCGATTCTTTCATCGGATGCTCTTTCTTCGGTGGCATATGGAACCGAAATGATTTTATTAGAACTTGCAACGGTTGGGGCTTTTGCATTCTCTTTTTCTATCCCTATTGCTATCGCAATTATTTTATTAATTACGATTCTAATTATTAGTTACAGACAAGTGATTGATGCCTATCCACAGGGCGGCGGAGCCTATATGGTTGCCAAAGAAAACTTAGGAATGATCTGGGGCGTCTAGCCGGTGTTTCCCTTCTTATTGACTATACGTTAACGGTTGCCGTTTCCATTTCAGCAGGTGTTATGGCCATTACTTCAGCATATCATGCTGCTGTTCCATATGTTGTTCCCATTGCATTAATCCTTACTTGGTTTATGGTCTGGATGAATTTAAGAGGAACATCTGAATCTGGAAACGTATTTGCTTTACCTACCTACTTATTTATTTTTTGTATGTTAACCCTTGTTGGAAAAGGACTTTTTGATTGGATAACTGGCTCAGGTCATGCAATTCATCATCTATCCATTCCCACAGGATTACCAGCTGGCTTGACTTTGTTTGTTTTATTAAAGGCATTTTCTTCTGGTTGTTCAGCTGTTACAGGAATTGAAGCTATTTCAAATGCTGTACCGCATTTTAGGAGCCCCTCTCTAAAAAATGCAAAACGAACTATGCTAACATTGGGAATTTTATTAGCTTTGATTTTTGGTGGTGTAACAGTGCTTTCAAGAGCTTACGATATCCATCCAGACCCAACTGGATCCAAATCAGTTTTATCTATGGTTGCAGAAGATGCCTTTGGGCGGGGAGGATTTTATTATATTATTCAGTTTGCAACGATGGCTATTCTAACACTAGCAGCAAATACAAGTTTTAATGGATTTCCAATTTTAGCTTCCATCATGGCACAAGATAAAAATATGCCTCGAATGTTTAGCAATCGGGGTGATCGGTTAGCTTTTAACTATGGAATCATTACTTTAGGAATTTTAGCAAGTATTTTACTCATTGTTTTCCGTGGCAGAACCGATGCATTAATACCATTGTATGCTATTGGTGTTTTCCTATCCTTTACAATGGCACAATTAGGTCTTGTTTTGAAGTGGCGCAGAGAGAAGTCAGAAGGATGGCAACGGAAAGTGATTATTAATAGTGTTGGTGCTATTGTCACTTTTTGTGTCGTTATTATTTTTTGCATCACGAAATTTGAAGAAGGAGCCTGGATTGTAATAGTTATATCGCCTTTGTTATTATGGTTCATCACAAATATTAGCAAACACTATGAAAATGTAGGTAAGCAATTAAGAGTGGAATTAACTGAACCTATACCCATTACAGAAACAATTATTATTGTTCCTGTTGCAGGTATTCATAAAGTTGTATTATCAACCATTGCATATGCAAAATCTCTCACCCCCAATATTGTAGCCTTTTACGTTGCCTTTTCTCCTGAGGATGCTAAAAAAATGGAAGAAAGGTGGGAACAGTGGAATCCGGGTGTTCGATTAGTCGTGGTCGTTTCACGTTATCGTACATTAGTAAAGCCATTAGTAGAATTTATAGGACGTGTAGAGCATCGTTATGGTGTGGAAAAGAAAATAACTGTGTTATTACCAGAATTTATTACTCATAAATGGTGGCATCACCTATTGCACAATCAATCAGCTTTCCGTATTCGTACCCTACTTTTAAAGAGAAAAGATGTTGTAGTTTCGACTGTCCCGTTTCATTTGAACGATTAATATAAAACTATAATTATTAAATGAAAAGTCCATTGCTTGCATTGGGCTTTTTATTTTTTTGGCTGGGTTAAAGGTAAATATTGATATTTGATACCTGTCCGAATTCTAAATAGACGGAAAAATTCCTCTTAATTAGAAAATTGATTTAAAAAGAGCTTAATTAGACGGAGAGTTTCCGCCTATTGACTCAAAAACTGCGAAAATGGAGGACTTTGCATTCCGTAACCGGAAAACCTTCGCTTATTCATCCCGAAACGAGCTCCATTCTGCATTTAACCGAAAAATCTCCGCTTATTTTATTTTCGTTGGTTTCTCGGATTACTTGAGTAATGATTGCCGTTATTGCTACTTTAAAAATGGCACTGTTAAACAATACTGTCTGTTAATGCCACTCGAAATCACTTATTTTTCCCTTGTTTATATATTCGTTTTAGAACAACAGTTCGTTTTATTCAAATATCAACATAAATATTTAATAGAGCCTTTTCTAAAATAAAGGATCTTATGTCGTGTTCCCCAATCATAATGAAAAACAACAATGAAGTTTAACAGAACCATTTTTTTAAAAGACGAGTTAAAAAAGTGGAAATAGGGGAAAAATATGAATATTAGTATTTTAAGGAGTGATATATATGGAAGAAGTATGTAGAATTTGCGGAAAAGAAAATGGTGAAATGGAGAAAGAAACAGATTCAATGGTATTAGTGATATGTGAAAATTGTCTGAAAAATGAAGATTCATCTGTCTTTTTGGACCGAATTTTCCTTAAATAAAAGGTTAGTTGGAGGGTGTACAGGAATTTTTGGACACCCCGGGTTATAACTATGCATTTCTATTCGGTAAACAATCAACCTACGCAAATACCGTGAAAGCCACTCATGGTATCCCCACATATTTAAAATTCAAAGTAAGGAATATAAGCGAATACCCACTTTCACTTTTTCACTTTTTCATTTTGAAAAATAATCGAGCAATCCTAGGTAAACGCATTAGGTTAGAGTTGTAAAACAAAAGCCCATGAATTGTACTTCTTTTACAGGAAAGTCCATTAATCACGTATTTGTTAATCTTGGTCTCTACCAATTTCAAAAAAAGATTTTTCTATTCTATTATAGAGAGTCTTTACTTCTTTATCCTTCACTTTAGAAGTGCTTTTCTTTTCAATCTAAGAGCTTACCGAATCAAATATGCTATTTGCTAAGAAGCGATAGTTGTATTGTGTGTGTGCTCCAAAGGCAAGGTCATTGGCAAAAAGGGTAATTGTAGTATTATTAAAGGAATGGGTAAAGGCAAGAATTTGTCCCTTCGCTTCTTCATGTCCAGGCCACCATCCAGCTACATAGAAATCATCACTATCACTGAAGGAAGCTAATATTTCAGCTCCTACAGGTACAGAAGTAATCCATGCCCCTGAAGTTGTATAAAGAAGCTCATTGGTCTTGTAACCAGAAGTCAGCACATGGTCCTTGATTTTTGCTTTCACTAGGCCCTCATGGCCATTTCTTGTGTAAACAAAATTATACCCAAAGAGCAATCCTCTATTTTTCACAGCAGTTAATGCGGCTAATCCAATTCCAACATATGATTTTCCAGACAAATAACTTACAATCAAGCTACTACTATCGCTAACAATCACATCAGCATTCTCTTGTTTGACCAGGTCAAATCCAAGCTCTTTTACCGAATATTTCAAATGAGAGGATCCATTTACAGCAACTTTTGGTAGCTTTAATGGCTCGGTCTTTATCAAATTAGAAGTATCTAAAGATTTAGCTTCGAAATAATAGCTGTTACCAAAAGCTTGTAAATCGTTTGTTTTTACAATAAAGTCGCCTTTAGTTACTCCACCTTTTGTTTCCATTGCTTTCTCTACAACTGCTCCATTCATAATAAGCGTTATTACTAGTTTGATTGTGTCATTATTGGTATTGGACAATACTTGTTTAGGGACATTTGGGATTACTTTTCCTGTTGGAGTCATTACACTTTTTATTTCAATAAGGTATTGATCAAAAGCAACAGCATTACGAATTTCAGTTATAGTAAATCCTCTCAGATCAGGGAAATTTACTACAATTGGGTCGTACATTGCTCCCCAGTCAGAAACATTGTCGCCCTTATAGAGCATTGCATTGACAACACCGCGTTTTGCCTGATTCATAGGAATGATAAAAGTTCCTTTAGGATACATTCTGCCGTTTATTTTCATATATTTCGTTGTTTGTTTGACCTTCACTCCATTACGAAGAAAATATTGTATCATTCGATGTGCTTCCAGATTATTTTTTTGTTGGTTTTTATGAAATGGTATCAAATAGTAGTCGGGAAAGAAATTTTTATTTTCTCCTCTTATTCGTCCAATCGCATCTCCTGAAGCATTTACAAGATACTTGTCAACTGCGCGATTATCTTCGCCATTCACGCCGCGTTTAAAGATTTCTAGTTGATTCTTATACAATGTATCCTTATTTTCTGTTACAAAAAGGACAGCACCCAACCCAATGCCCACCATCGCACGAAAACCATTTTGACTTAATGCTGGAATCTCTATTGTATGACCTAACGAACCGTGCAGCATTGCATACATGGGTGTATAGCCAGGAGACATATCGTCCCAACCATCCTTGTAATCTAGTGCTGGAATTAAGTAGGAATTAAAATCAGAGTTGCCTAAACCTGCTTGGCCCATTGAATGAGCCTGTTCAATCATATTGTTGTAAAGTAAATCATATTCATAGTTTGGATTGTGAGGGGGAGTGGTCGGCTCAATTAAGAATCCACTTATATAACCATGCATATCAAGAAAAGACAGGGGTGTCCATTTTGCAATTTCCTGAGTCACAAGACGTGTTTCAACTTGTGTTTGAAAATGGTTGTCACGATTTAAGTCAAAGCCATTTGAATTTCTTCTAGTATTTGTCACTCTTCCATCAGGATTATTTGTAAACATAAATAGAAAAATGACATTTTCAAGAACCTCATCCACATTCAGAGTTACGGTTCTTTCTTGATCATTTTTAACTGTTTTAAATGTTACTACATCCCCGAGTGCAAATTTCTTCAATAATTCAACTTGAGCATCTGCACCTTCAACTTCATCTGGATGAATATTGTTAAACCAAATTGGAACCTGGTAATTACCCATCGTTCCGTTCGTCAGTTTCTCTAATAAGCTTGTAGGATCTTCTAGCGCTGTCGGCAGCGTTTCGTTTAAATATTTGTCAACCGCAGTTTTATCTCTTGCTAAAATAACAAAGTGAAGGTCTCTCCCTTGTACAGACTTGCCAAGACTTTGGTATTCTAGGTAACGATCATTTTTTTTGTTTGCTTGTTCAAATATTTGGTCGATTACTGTTTTTAGTTGATGATAAAATAGGAATTCGTCATATACATTTAGTTTGACGGTAGTTGCAGCTGTAATCTGATTTTGCGGGTCGATCATAGCCAATTCATAATATCCGATATACTTTTGATATTGAGTTCGAATCGTACTCTTCGCTAGACTCGATCTATTAAAAAGAAGACCAAACTCTAATGTAGCCTTGACAATCGTTGTTCCTTCAACAAAATGAGGTTTCTCAATTAACGTAATAAAGGGATCTCCGTTAAAAGTTGTTCCACTTGTCCATTTTTTCCATTCAGAAAGGCTCTTCCCTCCAAATAGAAACTTTAGTTGACTTAAATCAACGTTCTCTCCCATATCAGCTTGAACTTCAACTTTTCTTGCTTCAGTAAGTGAAAATAAATACCTATTAACCTTAAGATTCACCATAATGTACTCATCCGCTTTTCATTTGCTAAAACAGGGACTATTGTTTTTTTATATAAGGATAGCACTGTAAAACGTGAAATCCACAGAGCAGCGTGTTTATTCATAAAATTTTCCTTTCTGAGCTAATTTTATAAATAGGGATAATACGTGTTCCGAATAAACTGGACTTCAAATTCTAGGAGTGTCATCCTTAAATCTTGAAAACATATATTTTTCGGGTTGATTGGTTTATTCCTAAAAATGTTCTCTCTTTTTTTCGTTGATTAATATTTTCATTGTATGTAGTGAAATATATGAAAGTTTAGAACTTTGTCCATATTAAGGAGTCCATTTTGCAATTGCCACAAATATTTCATGCTTACACGAAATGCACATGCCAAAAAACCTTCCTACATTACACATTAGGAAGGTTTGGTGATTTATTGGTTATTTTTCACAAATTAATTTGCGGTTGCAAGCCATTGATTCATATGTTTGTTGATTTCATTATTAACAGCATTCATATTTGTCAATCCAACTGTTGAAGCATTGGAAAGAGGGATGACCCTATAGTGACGTTGATGTAGACTTGAAACATATGTTGGTGTGAAATGGGGATTTTGCAATGAAATGTTTACTTTGTTATCCTTTGATTCTTTCACAATCTCGATATTTAAGACTCCACCAATATCTTTGAAATCTTTTATTTGCCCTGACAAAAAGTTTCCTAATGAATAGGCAACAAAACTCTTCTTCCCATCCTTTCTTGTAATCCATTGCATAGGTTGAAGGACATGTGGGTGATGTCCTATGATAATATCTGCGCCATCGTTTGCAATTTTTACGGCCAATTCTTTTTGAACAACTGATGGAAAACGCTGATATTCAATTCCCCAATGCATACTGACAACAACAACATCACAAAGTGGTTTAATATGTTCTATATCTTTTTTAATTTTCACTTCATCTATTAAATTAACTAAATAACTCTTTCCATTAGGTACACGAATCCCATTTGTTCCATATGTGTAGGCGATAAAGCCAACTTTAATCCCATTTTTTGAAATAACTCTAACTTGTTCTTTATCTTGCATACTTCTGTACGCACCTTCATAAGGGAGATTAATTTTACGATAATAATTTGTTGCACTTAAGATTCCTTTTTCACCTCGATCAATTGAATGGTTATTCGCAATTGAAATAATATCCACCCCTGCATCTTTAAGTGCATCAGCAATTTCATGTGGGCTATTAAAACAAGGATATGAGGATAAACCTAATTCGGTACCACCTGCCATTGATTCTTGATTTGCAATTGTAATATCTGGTTGTCGAAGAAGATAGTTTACTTGAGAGAACATTGGTTTGAAATCATAATGATTCTTTGTTTTAGCATCATTGTAGACAGTATCATGAATTAGAACATCACCAATGGCAGCAAGATGAAGGGAATATTTATATGATTTATAAGTAAGCGAATGATTCCGATTGCTGAGATCTTTTACATCAATTGATTTATAAGCTTTTGCTTCATGAACGGGAAAAGAATTGTTAAAGAACCACAACACTACTCCAGAAATAATAATGGAAGATAAAGCCAACATCCAAATTAAAAAAGTATATAATTTTTTCAAATTTTTTCTCCTTTATTAATTTTTCGTGATATACAAGCTGTTACTCGCCATCAATTAAAATGAAGAATGATCTTAGTCAATTACCTAAGCCAATATAATATGCCGACGTGAGTGAAGCGGATCATCACTAATTCGTGGCTTCCGTTTGCACTACGAATTCGAGGTTCTCCTTCATTTGTGGGTAGATCCGTCCCGTTTCTTCATACAAAAGCTATAAATCTTTTTATCTAATTAATCAAATTACCAACAGATACGTTAACTATAGAGTATTTTTTTGAAAATTAAAATATTATATTGAAACTTTGTTTATAAAAAGGGGAATGTAATATTTGGAGGTAATAAAGAATAAAACCCCGCTCAAATATGAACGAGGTTTAAACACTTTATTTAGCTAAATTTAAAATTTGAACGACATCATCTTTATATAACTTAACAAAATTACCCAATGGTCCTCGTTCAGTTCCTTTTTTAGCCATTTGTTCAAAGTGCTCTTGACCAATGTTGGCTTCCTTCAATGTAACTGGCATCCCTATAGAGTTAAAGAATTGTTCTGTTTTCTTGATACCAGCTAATGCTGTCTTTTCTAAGTTGTTTAAATCAATTTCTACATCCCAAACTCTATTTGCAAATTGAACAAATCTATTTACATCATGTTTGTAAACGTACCTCATCCATGCTGGGAATACAATCGCTAATCCGGCACCATGTGCAATATCATAAATGCCGCTTAGCTCATGTTCAATATCGTGGCTTCCCCAATCGCCAATTCTTCCCGTTCCTAACAAGTCATTGTGGGCGATCGTTCCTGACCACATAATCTCTGCACGTGCATCATAATTAGTTGGATTTTCAAGTGCGGTATGCGCATTATTGATAATTGTTTTTAATGCCGCTTCACATAATCGATCCGTTAATTCGACGTTCTTTTCGTTTGTAAAATATCTTTCTAAAATATGTGCAATCATATCCGTAATGCCACAAGCTGTTTGATATGTAGGTAATGTATAGGTAAGAACTGGATTCAAGATAGCAAATCTTGGTCGCAATGAAGTATGACCTGTCGCTCTCTTAAACCACCCATCCTCATTTGTGATAACCGATCCTTCACTAGATTCGCTACCTGCAGCAGGTATGGTCAACACAACGCCAATCGGTAAACTGTCCATTACTTCAGCGTTTCCATCATAGAAATCCCATACATCACCATCATATTTGGCACCGGCTGCAATTGCCTTTGCTGAATCAATCACACTTCCTCCTCCAACTGCAAGAATAAGGTCGATGTTCTTGTCCTTACAAAGTTCAATTCCTTCACGAACAAGGCTAACTCTTGGATTGGGCTTTACTCCACCCAACTCAAAAAGCTCAATCCCTTCCTCAAGTAATGACTGAACTACTCTGTCATATAAACCACTACTTTTGATGCTTCCTCCCCCATAATGCAAAAGAAGTTTTTTGCCATAAACAACAGACTCTTGTCCTACTAATTGCTCTTTATCTTTACCAAAAAGTAACTTGGTGCTATTGTGAAAAACGAAATCCTGCATAGTATTGTCCTCCTAAGGGTGTAAATAATTTACTATTATATTACATTACTTTATTAAAATGAACAAAAGCAAATGCTCGCATATCAAAGAAATTTAAAATAGGGAAACCTTTGGTGCCAGACTCCCGACGTGCATATAATAATAAGGAGATATTTATCATAAAAGTTTAATAGAAGTGGGGAAGAAAAAATTGGAAAATAGAGTAAGATTACGAGTTGGTATCATTGGGTCAGGTATAGCCGGATCCTCAGCTGCTTATTTTTTGCATAAAGCATTGGGGAATAATGTGGAGATTATCGTGTTTGAGAAGGAATCTAGGATAGGGGGGCGTATTCGAAGCATAAAAATAGGGGAAGAAGAGTTGGAAGCTGGTGGTAGTATTATTCATTCGGAGAATCAATATCTCACGACTATTGTGAATGAGCTTGGACTAGAGAAAAATAATCATGTCTATGATGATATTGGAATGTGGGATGGAGATTCCTTCACCTTTAGAACGGGGAAAAAGAAATGGCAAACCCTTTTAAAAGTGTTGATGAGATACGGGACTAACCCTGTTAAAATACAACCGTTAGTAAAGGATATGATTAAAAAGTTATCGCAAATCTATATCCTTCAAGAAAAGGGAGAATCCTTCGCTGATCCCGAAGCATTATTTAAGAAGCTAGGGCTTTATTCATTATCTCAGGTTACAAGCTATGATTATTTTCATGATAAAAATATTTCTGATAGATTTATCCATGAGTTTATGAACGGAATTTCGAGGCTTAATTATGGACAGGATGCAAGCATGCACAGTTTAGTCAATCATGTTTCGTTGGCAGGGGCATCATTTGGCGGATATTTATTTGCAATTAAAGGTGGCAATGCTCAAATATGTGAAGCTATGCTACAAAGGTCTTCTGCGAAAGTACTGAAAAACAAACGAGTTACTACTATCCAAAAAGAAAAATCTACTAATCATGCTAAGACTAGATTTATGATTACAACTGAAGATGGCACAAAAGCAGAATTTGACCGGCTTGTAATGGCTACACCATTAGAGAAGGCAGCTATCAAATTTGTACATATGGAGCTCAAAGAAGAAAATAAGGTATCCCGTCCTTACCAAGTTACCAACGTTACTCATGTTTTAGGGAAACTAAGTCCAACCTATTTTGGACTAATGGAAGTAGAACAAATTCCATCCAATATTCTTACCAGAGAGAATTCAAAAATTCCTTTTTCATCTATTGAACTTTGTAAAAGGAATAAGAAATCAGGTCAGTTAATTTACCGAATTTTTTCTAGACAAAAGCTATCAGAGGATTTATTAAATGAACTTTTTCTGGAAAGATCTGAAACGAAAACGTTAGTATGGGACGCATACCCCGTTCTAACTCCTACAGCAAAATGGCCATCCTTTGTTTTAGAAACTGGAATCTATTATATTAATGCAATGGAATCTGCCATTTCCACACTGGAAACAGAGGTGATTGGGAGTAAAAACGTGGTGAATATGCTATTGAAGGATATATAAAGTTTAAATCGCTGAAACCAATTCATCATTATGGTAATCTTTAAATATTACTGAAAGGAGTGTTCATATATGAGCAAATCAATTCCAGTGATCACACTTAATGATGGGGTTACTTTGCCGGTTATCGGTTTGGGTACATATAAACTTAAGGGTAATAAAGGTGCATCTTCTATACAAAGTGCAATTGATGTAGGCTATCGACTCCTTGATTCTGCTTATAATTATGAAAACGAAGGAACGGTTGGTGAAGCAGTTAGACGTAGTTCTGTTCCAAGAGAAGAATTAAGAATTACATCTAAATTACCAGGTCGTTATCAAGCGTATGATGAGGCGGTTACTACCATTCATGAATCCTTATATCGGGCAAAATTAGAGTATTATGATTTATATCTTATTCATTGGCCCAACCCTAAACAGGATAAATATGTGGAAGCGTGGCAAGCATTAATTGACGCTAAAAAATGGGGACTTATTCGTTCTATTGGTGTTTGTAATTTCTTACCTGAACATATTGAACGTTTGGAAAAGGAAACTGGCGTTAAGCCAAGTGTAAACCAAATAGAACTGAATCCATTTTTCAATCAAGAGCAACAAAGAAACTGGCATGATGAGAATAACATCAAGACAGAATCGTGGAGCCCATTAGCTAGAGCAAATGAAGTTTTTCAAAATGAAATTCTTCAAACGATTGCTAACCATCATAACAAGTCTATTTCACAAGTTATTTTACGCTGGCATTTTCAACTCGGGGCAATTTCAATTCCTAAATCCTCATCTCCCGCCAGACAACTTGAAAATATATCAATTTTTGACTTTTCTCTTGATGATACAGAAATGGGTATTATATCAGGATTAACGCGCCAAGACGGTAGAATTAAGAATCAAAATCCTGCAACTTATGAAGAATTTTAATGTGCCTTTTCTCTATCCAGGTAAAAATGAATTTGACTAGATTGCTTCCTATTCAATTGGAATACAATACCGATTTTTGCTATATTCTAATTATGAGATGACAGTGTGAAAAGCGGTCATCTCTTTAATGTGTATTCAATAAAGAGAATTCTAACTGTTCAAATTCAACTGGCGGTTGTATATCCATAAGGTTTAAACCTCTTTTTTCTAATGCAATTTTAATAAGTAATAGTTCTTGATTCATATTTTCTGACAGTATTCCTTGGTCGATATTTTTTTGGATTTCAAAATAAAATGCTGAGATAAATTCAGTTGGCAGCTTTTCATATAGTGACAAACCAATTCCCCCAATAGACTTTATTACGTTATTTTTTGACACATGGCATACTTCTTTAAGAATGAATTTATTGATACACGTGCATTCTGTGAATTTATGTTAATTTAACAAATAATTCGATTCGGATATATTATTTATGGGTATTATCTTAATTATATAAATAGATTATTCAATAAATTGTCACGATTTAAAATTTCTGACCCTAAAAATGGATAAGCCTAAAGGGATATTTTGTTAATTTTTTAGTTACTATTTATTATTTACAGTACAAAGTGGAGTAGAATAATGCTATTATTGGTAGGGAAATAGAATTGAATTGGAGAATTTTTATTTTTAAAATCGAGTTAAAGTCCTTATGGCTTTTCAGTCGGGGTTACTTTTTTGTAGAGGACTTGTTCGTAAATGATGAACGGAATTGTTTTCATTGCATTTTAAAGACATGAATGTCATTTTTATTCTAGACTAGAGCTCGTGATATTCGAAGTTAAGGAAGGGTTTATTTTATGGGTAAAAAAGTATTAATTATTTCTTCTGATAACACAGGTCATGGACACAAAAGTATTACTGAATCTTTGTGTGAAAAGATTAGAATGGCAGCTGAAATTGAAGTACATGTGGTAGATGGCTTTTCGCTTGGTGGAAATCCACTGCTGAATATTGGCAAAACATATGGACCCATCACGAGAAAATCTGAAAATCTATGGGAGATGGTATTTAATTTTTCAGCGGATAACCCAACATTAATTAATAAATTTATCGAAATTCTTATCAAAAATAATTTTCTTAAATTACTTGATGAAGTAAAACCAGATATGATTTTATGTGTACATCCAAATTTTAATGGTTCTATTTTAAATATCTTAGAAAAACAATCTATTAAAATTCCATTTATAACGCTAATTGCAGATCTGGTGAACATATCCCCACTTTGGGCAGATAAGAGAGCTGATTACATCATTAGTCCAACGATTGAGGCGCGTGACAAGTGTATAGGATATGGCGTTCCAGCTGAGAATATTAAAGTTTTAGGATTTCCTGTTCGCTCGAGTTTTTTCAGAAATAGTTCAAATAAAAAAGTTAGTTACCTGAGCGGGACACCTTTAAAATGCTTAATCATGAGTGGTGGCGAGGGTGTAGGGAATATGAAGAATATTGCTGAAATCTTGCTTGATCATTTTGATAGTAAAGTGAAAATTGTCGCCGGAAGAAATGCAAAGCTAAAGACAATGCTGGAACAATCGCTTAAGAGCAAATATGGAGATAAAGTTGAAATTTATGGCTTTACTAAAAATATTCAAGATCTCATGTTCGAGTCAGATATTGCTTTTACACGGGGGAGCCCAAATGTCATGTTTGAGGCGGTTTCGTCAAATACACCAATTATTATAACAGGTGCTCTACCTGGTCAAGAAGAGGACAATCCAGCCTTTGCTGAAAAATTAAATTTGGGTGTGATCTGTAAAGATACAAGTGAAATTAAACCAACGATCACGCAATTACTTGAAAACAATGCGGAAAAACTAAATAATATTATTAATTGCCAAAGAAATTTTATCAAACCACAAGTATCCGAAGAAATAATCCAATTCATTTTAGAAGTCGAAAATCGGTTTGAGTGGAACTTAGAGCTTGCTAAATCCGTTTAAAAGGCTATCCCAATCAGTAAACAGCTTTATTTTTTGAAAAAATGACACACTAATGGTGAGGAGCATGATGTTCCTTACCTTTTCTACATGTTTAGGTAATAACCAGCACTATTTATAAAGAAAAGAAAACTCGCCGATTGGCGAGCCCCCTAAGGGCGATGATTAGGTGCAGTTGCCCTTATGCGCTAGCAGAATTTATGGATATAAATTCTGATTAGCCGAAAACAGCCATATTAAAAGGCCAAATAGAATCATTATATATATAAAGGGGTTTTTGTGTTTTTGAAAAGGACTAATACCAAAATGGTATTCACAATAGTTGTATTTATTGCCCTTGCTGCTTTCGATAACATAATCATTGGCTTATTTCCGCCACTTTTTCATTATATTGCAAAGGATTTGAATGTAGGAATAGCTAAATTGGGCACAGTTTCAGCTGTAAATATTTTAGTTGCAGCCATTTCTTCTGTTTATTGGGGCTTTCTCTCAGGAAAATTTAAACGTAAAAAATTGATTATGATCGGTACTTTCATTTGGGTTGTGTCGGTATTTCTGACAGCAATGAGCCAAAGCTATTTACAGCTTCTACTCTTTCAAATAATAACAGGGGTAGGTTTAGGCTGCATTGCTTCGATCGGGTTTAGTGTATTAACTGATACTATTCCGTATGGAAAACGTGGGATGATTTTAAGCCTTTGGGGTATGGCTCAAGGCTTAGGCGGAATCGGCGGCTCCCTTTTGGCTTCTTTAACAGCCACAAATACCAGTTGGCGATGGCCGTTTGAGATCGTCGGCTTTATAGGCTTTTTTCTCATTATTTTATATCTATTTGTAGAAGAACCATCAAGAGGCCAATCAGATCCTGAACTAAAAGGTCTCATGAACAAGGGGCAGTCCTATAATTATTTTATAGAAGCAAAGCATATCTTGCCTATACTATTCAAAGGGAGTAATGTGTTTCTATTTTTTCAGGCATTCTTTATGAATATTGCAACAGGCAGTCTAATATGGATTCCGACATTATTTATTTTTAAAATTCACCAACAGGGATACAGTGTGGAAACAGCTATGATTGCTTCTGGTTATCTTTACGCAGTCTTTCAAATTGGCGGAATGACTTCGGTATACTTTGGCCATCTTGGTGATAAATTTCAAAGGAAGACCTATAAAGGAAGAGCCATTTTCACCTCAATCTTTGTATTTCTTACGATGCCATTTTATATATTTATGTTTTTTATCCCAATGGATAACCTAGTACTCCCTACTGACAATAATGCTTTAAGCATTTTATTTACTTTAATCAAGCAACTATTCATGAATCCATGGATGGCTTTATTGTTTGTTTTATCTTTGTTTGCTTCTGCCGCGCAATCTGCAAACACTCCAAACTGGCTTGCGCTAATTACAGATGTTAATTTTCCAGAACATCGAGGGGCAGCGTTTAGTGTTGCTAATCTATTCAATAGTTTAGGCAGAACGATTGGAAATATAGGTGTCGGAATCGTGCTCGGCATGATCTCAATTCGCTACCATGAACCTACAAGCTATATGATTACCTTGTCGATCCTGCAAATTTTTCTAATTCCATCAGCACTATGCTATCTTTATATGGCAAAGAAAAATATATCCGACATACATAATGTGAAAGAAACATTAAAGCTACGATCTGAACAAGATATACCTTGATAGCATGATAAAAGCAATTTTTTTTATTTTTGGCAATTTTGGTATAAAATATAAAGTGGTAGATTTAATGTAGTGATTCTACATGTTTCTTTTTCTTGGCTAATCAGAATTTATATCCATAAATTCTGCTAGCGCATAAGTGCAACTACGCCTCTGTCATCGCCCTTAGGGGCTTGCCAATCGGCGAGTTTTCTTTAGATAGGTTAGCGAGAAAAATAAATGCTAGAAGTTAAATAAAAGCGTGCGGTTAGGGGGAGTACCATGAATAACATTTTTCAAAAAGCTCAAAGTATGTTAAATAGATATATCGGCTTTTTCTTTGTGGCTGTATTCTTCCTGTGGTTGAAAACATATATTGCACAAATAACACAGTTTAAATTAGGGATTGAAGGCCCATTTCAGCATTTTCTTGTTTTTATTAATCCACTTGGTTCATCTATGCTTTTTTTAGGTCTGGCCTACTTTTTGAAGGGACGGAAAAAGTATTTTTGGCTAATGGGTATTTATTTTCTGTTATCTGCACTTCTATACAGCAATATTTTATATAATCGCTTCTTTAATGATTTTATTACAATACCAACGTTAACGCAGACACAAAATGTTGGGGAAATTGGTGGAAGTGTAGTTTCCTTATTTAAACCATATGATTTTTTATTCTTCATCGATTTTATTCTATTAGTAAGTTCACTTGCTTTTCGGTTTGTAAAAATGGATATCAATGATGTGGATCGCCGAAAAGTGGTTGCTTTTTTTTCACTTATATTGGCTATTTCTTGTGCAAATATAGGCTTAGCAGAAATAAATAGACCGGAATTATTAACAAGAGGATTTGATCGGAATTATATTGTAAAATATATCGGTTTATACAATTACACTATTTATGATGCAATTCAAAGTACGAGTGCCTCAACACAAAGAGTTTTGGCAAATAGCAATGACATAACAGAAGTCTATAATTATACAAAATCTAATTATGCTGAACCAAACCCAGAGTACTATGGAGTTGGAAAGGGAATGAATGTGATTTATTACCATCTTGAGTCATTCCAGAATTTCCTTATCCATTATAAATTAAGGGGAGAAGAAGTAACACCATTTTTAAACTCATTAACGAGTGATAAAAACACCATTTACTTCGATAACTTTTTCCATCAAACAGCTCATGGTAAAACGTCTGATGCTGAATTTATGTTGGAGAATTCCTTATATGGTTTACCTCAGGGTTCGGCATATATGTTAAAGAGTTTAAACACGTACCAAGCTGCACCAGCCATTTTAGATCAACAAGGATATACGTCCGCGGTCTTTCACGGGAATTCAGGGAGTTTTTGGAATCGTGATGAAATTTATAAGTCATTTGGATATGATCATTTTTACGATTCAAACTACTATAAAATGGACCCTGAGGATCTAGTACAATATGGGGTAAAGGATAAGCCGTTTTTAAAGGAATCCATGCCACTCCTAAAGTCACTACCACAGCCATTTTATACGAAGTTAATAACGGTTTCGAATCATTTTCCGTTTCCGATTGATGAAAAAGACGCTACAATTGAGCCGGATAATACGGGGGTCTCATCTGTCGACACATACTTTCAGACGGCCCGTTATGCAGATGAAGCTTTAAAGCAGTTTTTTACTTCCTTAAAAGAGTCTGGATTAGCTGACCATACCATTGTGATTATGTATGGCGATCATTATGGGATTTCAAAAGATAATGATAAGGAAATGGAACAAGTTCTTGGGAAACCAATTACGCCATTTGAAAGCGCAGGATTGCAACGGGTACCTCTTTTTATTCATGTTCCTGGTATAAAAGGGGAAGTGAACCATGAATACGGGGGTCAAATTGATGTTCTCCCAACACTCCTTCACTTGTTAGGGGTGGATAGTAAAAAGTATGTTCAATTTGGAACCGACCTGTTATCTAAACAACATGATGATCTAATTCCTTTCCGAAATGGTGACTTTGTAAGTTCAACCATCTCAGCTGTTGAAGGAACATTCTATGATTCAAAAACTGGATTGGAGATAGGACCTGATAAATTAGCAGAGGCAGAGAAAGACCAACAAATTGTCGAAGAAAAACTATCCCTATCAGATAAAGTAGTTAATGGTGATTTACTGCGTTTCTACACTCCTAGAGACTTTATTCCAGTGGATCGATCAAAATATAACTATCAAAAGACCGAGTAATAATGGATTAATTGCGGAGTAAGTCGTAGGCTTAGAAAAACAGTTCTTAAAGGATATTGAAAAACAGTTTTAGTTTTTGAAGAAATGATAGTAATTTAACCACACGAACCCCCTCTTTAAGGTGAAGAGGGGGTTCGTGTATATTCTTTTTCTCTTCCTAAACAGCACTGTGGTAAAGGTTACGGTAAATATAAACGTCTAAAAAACCAGTACAATAAGAATCCAATGTAATAGGTGATTAGATCATTTAGGTCTGAAGTAGAATTTTTATAAAATGGAGTGATAAACTCCCAAAAACAGCCCACTGTTAAAATAAAGATACTTAAAACTATGAAATTTAAATAAATCTTTTTTAGGAAAATTTTTAGAAGAATGTTTGTGTAGGACAGAAGAAAAACAGGAGCTAATAAGTCATTAAAATATCCAGTAAAAAATGATTGGAAGGGGATATTGATCTTTTTAAAGAAGAGCTCATTTAAACCGTACATCATTAAACAAATGCAAAAAATAACAATATCCTGGAGGGAATTTTTAACACTAGTTTTAATCATATCTAACATACTGAAAGGATAATGACGGCTAGGATAATTCCGCCAGCAACGCCTAAAATTATCTTGAACACTATTTATCACCTCTTGTGTGATTTGAAATGTCGTATGCCTTTACTACCATAATATGTAATTTCTTTGTTAAATAACACTACAAGATAGCACTTCAATTGATGGGTTCCAGAACCCCAATACTGATATGATGATGGGAAAGACTGAATCAATAAAAATGGTTATAGGAGGGGGAAGTGTAATACAAACGAAGCCTAATCGTGTTCTTTGATTCCACTAGACGGTAAAAAAATGCTTTTGGGATGAAGAATGAGAATATGAACTATGTAGTAAAATTAGCCTATTTTAAAATGTAGCCACTATGTATGATTGATATCTATATTCCAATCGTATATAATCAAAATATGGAAAAAAATGATAATTGGTTTATACAGCTACGTAAAGGTGTTTTTGAAGTTGCAATTCTTTCACTAATAAGTAAAAAAGCTAAATATGGATATGAAATAACAAGTGAGTTAAATAAGATAAAAGCTTTTCAATTACCAAATGGATCTATCTACCCAATCCTAGGCAGGCTTACAAAAAACGGTTGGGCTTTGTCTTATTGGGAAGATTCAATTGATGGGCCCAAAAGAAAATATTATGAAATAACAACAAAAGGGAATGACATTTTAAAGGAAAGGTTGGAAGGTTACAAAACCATCTACGATTCAATTTTATCTTTAAGTAAGGGAGAATAAACGTTTGGATAAACAGTATTTCTTTTCAAACAATTTAATTCAGTCATACATTAATGAATTAAGTCGGAATTTACTTGGTTTGCCCCAAAATATTATAGAGCAACATATTTTAGAAATAAAATCGGATTTATATGAAAACGCGATCGAAAAATCAAAAGCTGGATTTTTAGAAAGAGAAATTCCTCAATATGTAGTAACAGAGTTCCTTTCACCACAGAAACTTGCGATTGAAATAATCGAAGAATACGGCGAAATAGAATTTAGCGAATCGAATAGGGCAGTAAACTTTATAAAATATTATACTGCTTTATCTATGGGCTCTTTAGGTGCAATGGCCATTCCAATTGCAATGGGTGGTATCAATATATCCGCAAATCTTCCTTTTGCTCTAGCATTTATATTCTCCAATGTCTGGATTATATTTGGTAAGATCCCATGGAACATTACGACACTGAATTTTTTAAAAAGGATTATGAAAATAAGGGATTTGCTTATTGCTATAGCATTTGGGTGCTTTGCTATACGAATCATCATAGCTAAGGAAATTGAAAGCTTCACTTTATATTATTTCATGATTTATTTACTTGTATTGATAATGTATATTATGTTTTTGAAATCATTCTACAAAAGAAAACAAGCTTAGTTTGTTACCTGAGCTTGTTTTCACTAAGTAAATAATCAGTTCATTAAGTGTAAGAACACCCTATATTAAATGCGATATAACAACCTAAACTCGCTACTCCACCAATTATAGGAAAAAAGAATGCAAGGCCACCAAAAGCAGCGGTACAAGCAATTATACCCGCCATACTACAAGCAAAACTTACTCCATTAAATTTAAAACTATAGGCAGTTAATTGAGAAGATGATTCTTGATTTTTGTCGTAAAGTGCAATCTTAGAAGAATCGCCTTTTCCATTAAACTTAAAAACATCATATCTAACAACTTCATCTTTTTCTAAATCCACCCAAACTTGCTTTCTAGCAACTTCTTGATTCCCTTTTTGAATAAAAAAGCTAGTATACACACCCACGGATTTGTAAGTAATACCTTTATCAGTTAAATTTTCAAAAGTAATGTAATTATCAGCCATATTTTCTTCTTTAAAGTCATCTTTTTTTAGTTGTTCTAACTCTAAAAAGAAATCCTTATCTTTGGTTTTTACTAACCTGTTTATCTGGGATTTTGTTTTGTTATCAACTTCTAGATTAGTAGTTGTACCTGCTTTTGCTAATTCCGCAATAGTAGAATCAAGGTCAGCACACGATGGGCAAGCGGTTTGAATTACACTTGCTTTTGTTTTAATTGGTTGTCCAGTGAACAGCGTCAACAACAAAACCATTAGGGCCATACCAACGTACATCGCTTTCTTTAACAAATTTTTCACACTCCCATAATATATATTTTTATTACAATTTAAATGTTACTAAATATTTCCTATTTATTACAGAGCCTTTTTTACTATCTTTATACATTTTTAGAAAAAATAGTAATTTCAAATTGTGAATTGAAAGATTTGTTTAGCAGCAATGAGTGGACAGACAACACAACCTGCCCCATTTTTCTATTCGACTCGATTATCACGATCGTTTATATCAATATCGTCTTCGATAAGATCTTCTTGCTTGGTGCTTCTCTGCCCTAAATGGAAAAATAGCCAAAAAAAAGATGAGCAAATACAAAAGTACCTCGCTCATCTAGCTATACGTTTATAAATTATTCAAACCTTAATAAACCTTATCACCATTAAAGATTGAATTCTTCACGACGACATAATCTACATTACGGATTGCTTCTAGTTTGTTTCCTCCAGAATAAGAAATAGCAGATTGAAGATCTTGCTCCATTTCGATCAAAGTATGTTTTAAAGAGCCTTTGTGCTCCACAAACATTTTTTTGCCTTCTACATTTTTCTTTTCACCTTTTTGAAATTCCGAAGCTGAACCGAAGTATTCTTTAAAGTGCTTTCCATCTTTCACAATTGTTTCTCCTGGAGATTCTTCATGACCAGCAAATAGGGAACCAATCATGACCATCGATGCCCCAAATCTAACTGATTTAGCTATATCCCCATGTGTACGGATCCCTCCGTCTGCAATAATAGGCTTACTTGCAGCCTTTGCACACCAACGAAGTGCAGCTAATTGCCAGCCACCTGTTCCAAATCCAGTTTTAATTTTAGTGATACATACCTTACCAGGTCCAATACCGACTTTCGTCGCATCTGCGCCAGCATGTTCTAATTCTCTCACTGCTTCTGGAGTTCCAACATTACCTGCAATAACAAAACTATTTGGTAGGTGTTTCTTAATATGCTGAATCATCTCGATCACTGCATTGGAATGGCCATGGGCGATATCAATCGTAATGAATTCCGGTGAAAGATTTTCATCAGCTAATTGTTGGATGAATCGATATTCATCTTCTTTGACTCCAACACTTATAGATGCGATTAACCCGCGTGAGTTCATTTCTTTAATAAATGATACTCGTTTCTCTGGTTCAAAGCGATGCATTACATAAAAGTAACCATTTTCAGCTAAGTAAATTGCAATTTTTTCATCAATAATTGTCTGCATATTTGCAGGCACTACAGGTAACTTAAATTTATGCCCGCCTAATGTTACAGATGTATCACACTCAGAGCGGCTATTTACTATACATTTTGCAGGAACTAATTGAATATCTTCGTAATCAAATACATTATCCATAAATTGCACCCCTAAACACGAATATTACATATCGATTAAATAAAAACGTTCGTACATTTGATAATTTACCTTATTTTTATCATTATGTCAAAGTTTTTTGCCAAATATGTATAAAACAAAAGAGGGGCTTAAATAGCTAAAAGATTAAGAAAGATAACTTTTTATTATTCGAAAAAATTCTTTTAATTGTAAAGGTCTTTAAGGGTTTAAATAATTTTTGAAATTGGATAAAAGGTACAATCTCTTTAGAAAAAAATGCGTAGCATGATGGTAAGAAAGGAATGAACTATATCATTCGGTCCTTTCCATACTTTTTAGGGAGGTGTTACTTTATGGAGCAAACTCTTTCACCACAAGATATCCAAAAGGCTGTAGATGATGTAATGGTAACTGGGAATGGAGATTATTTGTTTCAAGATCCTTGTTCCGCAGGCCCATTGAGCAGACGTTCATCCAGACGTCGTTCATCAAGACGCTCGTCAAGGCGTTCATCCAGACGTCGTTCAACCAGACGTTCAACCAGACGTTCATCAAGGCGTTCATCCAGACGTTCGTCAAGACGTTCGTCAAGACGTTCGTCAAGACGTTCGTCAAGGCATTCGTCAAGACGTTCGTCAAGACGTTCATCCAGACGTTCGTCAAGGCGTTCATCAAGACGTTCGTCAAGACGTTCATCCAGACGTTCGTCAAGACGTTCATCAAGGCGCTCATCCAGACGTTCATCAAGACGTTCGTCAAGACGTTCATCAAGGCGTTCGTCAAGACGTCGTTCATCCAGAAGGCGTCGGACTTAACAAATCAGCAGCACAGACAGATTTTTAGAGTGTCAGGCATCCTTTTAATTGATGCCTGGCACTATTCAAGTGGAGAAAATAGTAAATATACGAAAAAAGTGAATGTTTGAGACATAGATCGATTCCTATGGAGTTGGGCTTTTTTTTTTATAGGGATTTTTTGAATCCAATTGAAACTACATTTTTTCTTTTGAATTATAGAATTTGTGGCAATACTGAATAAACATGCAGGAGGTGGATTCATATGTTGGATTTTATTTTAAATCATTTATTTGTCATTATTGCTTGTGGTGTTTTACTTATGGTTTTGCCTCTCATCTTTCGTACTTTTATAAAAATTATCCTTGTACTGGCTGCAATAGCCGTGTTAGGAAGTATTTTTTACGGCCCTAATTTTCTTAACAACATGCAAAAGCCAATTGCAGCTACCCAAAAAATTGCGCAATCCACTATTCAACCAGTTATTAAAAGTGAAGTGGAAAATGCAAAATTTGAATACAACTCAACCACAAAACAATATGTGATCAAAAGTAATTTATTCAAATTAGAAGGAGTCTTGGATCAGGACAAAGCTAATATTATTATTAATGGTAAGAAACATACCATTGATGTCACGTTCTTAAAATCCTTTATTGAAAAGCAAATTGCCCAACAAACGACACAACAAACTAAAATTATATAACTACAGGTTTGATTGCTTTATCTCTAAAAAATCTTAGGGGTAGATGCTTTTTAGAAGGATGTCCAATTTTTCCAACCTATAAAAATTCAATTCAAAATGTGTTGTATTTCTGACACATTGATTTAAATGTTTCTATGCTATTCTAAAATTATATTTTTAATTAAACTATAAAATCTTTGGAGGGATAGTAATGTGCCACGGTTGTTCAACAAATTTAAAAGATGGGAAAGACATCGTTGATCATGTTAAAAGTAAAGGGAAAGAAAACTTTGCACCAACAGTAATGCATGAGATTAACTGCGAGTGTGGAGAAACTTTTGCATTAGAAACAGTTGTTATGAACTGCCCAAAATGTGAAATGACCTATGGGGTAACACCTTGTGGGTCAGATGATAAAAATAATATAAAGCCTGCTGGCATAAAATACGCATAATCACCTAATTGCTACCGAGAACAACGATGTTAAAGTACATAAGAATTCTAAAATATAATTTCATCATGATTTTACCCAATTAAATTCAAGAAGATTAGGTTGCTGCTGCAGCCTTTTTTTATTGGGCTAACGGATTAGCTAAGTGGAAGAAGAGTAATAGTAAATCTCGAAAAGATTCATAAGAAATACTTATGTAATATCATAATAATATTATAATTAACTTATGCACTTAAGTAAGTTTCTCCTTCAAGGAATAAGGCAAATGCGTTAATTAGCGTAAAGGAATAGTGCAATGTAAAATAAGGCAATCTAAGGAAAAACAACGAGGTGTTAAGTATGAATTCTATTCATAAACCTAAATTGACTTCTGCAGAGATTGCGGCACTTTGGTCGCAGTATCTCAACGAAACGGCAGGACTTTGTTTTCATAAATACATGATTGAATACATTGAGGATCAGGAGATCAAAGACGTCTTTGAATACTCGATTTCTCTCGGTTCTAATCATTTAGAGAAAATAGAAGAGTTCTTTGTAAGTGAAGGATTTCCAGTTCCAATCGGTTTCACGAATCATGATGTGACACTAGACGCACCACCCCTTTTTTCTGACACATTTTGTTTGTATTATTTAAATATCATGACCATCCATGGGTGTCATGGATATAGCGGGGCAATCACAACAAGTACTCAACATGACGTTCGTGACTACTTTACGAGATGTAACGCGTCTGCAGTCGAAATATGTAATCGTGCAAAGAATATTTTGCTCGAAAAAGGTTTATACTTCCGACCTCCCGTGATCTTACCACCTGAAAAACCTGACTTTGTTAAAAATGAAAATTTTTTAGCAGGCTGGTTTGGTGAAAAAAGACCACTAAGTTGTATTGAAATTACTGATATTTACTTTAATTTAAAGAAGAGCATAGTGGCAAAAGCTTTAACAGTCGCCTTTAGCCAAGTCACCCAATCTAAGAAAGTTAAAGATTTGCTATTGAAAGCGGTTGATACGAAAGACAGCCATATCCAAATGTTTCATGACTTATTGGATATCGAAAACCTGCCATCTCCACCCACTATCGAATCAGAAATAACTGATTCCACCACTTCTCCGTTTTCGGACAAACTTATAATGTTTCAGGTAGGGTTCTTATTCTCAACTGCAATGGTGTATTACGGGACGGGATGGGCGTCATCACCAAGAAGGGACTTGAGTCCGAAATATTTGAAGGCTATTTCTGGAGATTTCCAAATTGGAAACGATTGGATTGACTTAATGATCGAGAATGGTTGGCTCGAACAACCTCCATTAGCAGAAGATCGAAATAAATTAGTGAAAATGAATAAGAGTTAAATCATGATCAAATACTGAGTTGGTGGTTAATTGAAAAAGCTATTATCAGTATTACTATTTTTATGTTTTATGGCAGTATTATCACCCAATTCTTCAAAAGCTACTGAATTACCTCAAGACGTGTTGGAAGAAGTGTTAATTAAGCAATTGCAGGAACCAATTCTCTTTATAGTAGGGAGAGATTGGTTTAGGGGTAAAGAGAAAATATTAGAGATAAAGCAGGACAAACAGAACATTGATTTAATTAACGTAACAGTTCAAGTTGTATGTTTCTATGGCCCACATAACCCGCCGTATACGGAAGAGATAATAACTTTTAGCATAGCTGGCAACAAAGTCAGGCCTATTGATTATTTCAACAGAGTAATACCAGAAAATGATTGGCATAAATTCCAACTAGAGTAAGTGCTTATTCAACGGAGCGTTTCCACTAAGTGGAGGCGCTTTTTTCCAAAAGGTAGGGAGTTTAAGAACAGAACTGATTCTTTTATGTCGTATAGCACTGGATTTGGTTGATAACCTTCTCAGAGTGTTGATTTGATAATCGATATTCTCGAAATCCTTCTCGATTGATGATATGATACAGATTTTTGATATCCTACTCAAAAAACATCGGGGGAAATACAATTTCTTAAAAGCAACAACCTCTTAAAAAAGTGCCTAATAAATTATAAAACCCTTGGTGATAATTAAATGAAGAAAAATATTTTCACAATCTTTATGTATGTGTTAGCTATAGTAGGTTTGATAATTACATTATTTATCGTATATAAGAACATTGATAATTCATTTGCCACTAAATTTGTAATTGGTTATGTCATTTTTCTTTTTTTATTTCTTTTTTATTTCGGTACTTTATCAATAATAAATTTAAGAAAATTAAAATGGGTAGAGATCAGAAAAAGGTTATATAAATTTATTATTAGTTTTATTCTAATTAGTTGTTTTGCTTTTATTTTTTATTATTTTAAAAAACCCTCAGAAATAAATTTTTATAAGATTTTATTTTTGCCTCTAGCAATATCACTAGGTTCAGCTTTTTCGGATTTACCATTCTTAGGAAAAAAATAAAATGATTCTCTTCAACAAACGGTAGCATTAATCCAAGAAGGATTAGTGCCTTTTTATGTTGTACTATTAGGCAGGCAAGTTGATTAAGGCCTTCTTTGTGTACAATCAAATTTGTTGAATTGTTGATATCCTTTTAAATTTGTTCGATAAGTTCCTGGATTTCGTCGATATAAATTTGAATTGTCGATATCCCTTTTAAATTGTTGATATAACACTGGATTTGGTCGATAACCTTCCTAATTTGGTCAATAAGTTCCTGGGTTTGGACGATATAAATTTGAATAGATGTTATGGCATAGATTTTGATATCCTTCTCAAAAAAATCGGGGGAAACATAATCTCTTAAAAGCAACAACCTTTTAGAAAAGAGCCATTTTTAAAGATGGAATTGTTGAAGGGGAACTGAAGGCAATTGAATTGCCAAAGTAAATGAAATCCTTTATCTTTTCTACTTTTAAGTAGCTCTATTTGAGCTTCCAGTATAACTGATTATTTTTTGAAAAAGCCAAGAATTGAATGAAACAACAAGATATCGAAATAAGTGAAGGGGGTTAGAGTTATGATTGTTTTGAAAACTGAGAGGTTATATTTGAGACAATATAAAGAAGAGGATACACGTATTCTTTTACCTATTTTTTCAGATGTTGAAACAATGAAATATTACCCAGCACCATTAAGCTTTGAACAAACTCAAAACTGGATTAAAAAAAACCAAGAAAGATATCAAGAAGATGGCTATGGATTATGGGGAATCTGTTTGAAGGAAACGAACGAATTAATAGGCGATTGCGGGCTAGTTAAACAAAATGTAGATGATATAACAGAGGTTGAAATTGGCTACCATATCAATAAAAAGTATTGGTCAAATGGATTTGCTTCAGAAGCAGCTAGAGGGTGCAAGGAATATGGCTTTAATCAATTAGGTTTAAATAAGTTGATAAGTATTATTGACCCAAGAAATATTCCATCAATTCGTGTGGCAGAGAAAATTGGTTTCACTAAAGAAAAGGAATTCTTTATGTTTAACAAAAACCATTATATATATTCTGGATCTAAAGAAACATAAGGAACGCTTATTAAGTTTTAACCCCACTTCAACTTTGCTATTTCTAAAACAGCTCCGATCCATCTGTAGCCAGTTTAAGTACTTTCACTTTATCTTTCTTTGTTAAAATAATTACAATATACATTTACGAAAATCAAATTTAAGTGTTTTTACAATATAAATCTCATCGTTTTTTAGTATTTTGAAAAGGGTATGGAAAATCAATGAATTAATATGTTGACGTTTTAGCGCTTTTTAAGGAAAAAACATATGAACATACGTAAAGGTGCATTAATTACACTTTAGCGATTTCTATGCTTACGTTTGTTAGCCTGTTCAGCAGCCAAAGCCTGTCCGATTTCCGGGTACTTCATATACAGAATTAAACTTCTACCGTCCTTGTAGTAAACATTTATGTTTGGCGTATAGTGAGTTATCTGAGGTTTAAGCAAGTTAAGCGAGAGCTTGCACAAGGAATCTAGAACTCGTGTTTAAAAAAGGATTGCTTCGGCAATCCTTTTTTCTTTACTAACGTAAGCAGGTTAGTTTTATAAGATGTCCCCTTTTTAAAGAGAAAATGTTGCCTTTGTTGTGAAAAATCGCATTATTAAAATATAAAATTACGCTTTTTCATCCTTTATTCAAATTAAATTTAAGAGTAAATAAATTATCGGCTATTTATCCAATATATAGTAAAATATATATGGGCTAATTCTATTTCAAAAGGGGGGTAATTATTGAAAAACATATTTACTATATTTATTATAGTGGCTTTAGCTTTGGTAAGTTGTAGCCAAGAAAGAACAACTTCACTCGAGAAAAGTAAATCAAAAAAACACACCCAAACATCTATGAATAAAAATAGCCATGCCTCTACAACTGATTCAAAGAACCCTAATTCTAAGACAAATTCCACAAACCATACTGCGGTTGCCAAGTCGAATATTCCAGTAGAAAATAGCAATAACATAAATCTTAATAAACTTACTATTACTTTTCCATCAAACTGGTCAAAAAGAGGAAACGAAAATGAACTATTTTTTGATGACGAAAATAAAAAGCCAGTTGGTGGAATCACTTTGGTTGGGTATTATGGTGATTACAATTCTACTCTGCCAAACCATAGTGAAATATTGAATACAGAAGATATAGATGTAAGTCTTGGCAAAGGTAAACTGTTTACTCTCAAACGAAGTAATCCTGCCGATTCTAATAATAATGAAACATGGAATGAAATACATGCTGTTGTACCTGCAAATAAAAATAATCTTGCTTATGATATATGGATAAAGGGAAAAAAGAATATTCTTTTAAACATTTTAAAAAGTATACATTAGAGTATTGATTAGATATTCTGTTGTGAAGCTCGGCTTCATGGATAACTTGCGGGTCATACATTAACCTTAAATAATAATCGGAGAAAATAAATTATGACATTTTTATACATAGGAATTAGTTGTGTTATTGTTGGATTTGGCCTAAGTTCACTTAGCTTTTATGAAGTTGTGGATAACTTAAAAATCCTATCTGAAGAGCCAAGTAAGATAAGAAAGGTAGCCCTTCTCTTCTTTACCATATTTGAATATGTAACAGGGATATTTTTGTTTGGGATTTTGCTGATATTGTTTGGCATTTTTGCAATAGTATATACCTTTTTATGATTTTAGTTTATTTACTAAGTTTTGCTTGTAAAAAAATTGTATGTGATTTACCATTAATTATAAATAATGTAAAAAAACTAAAAGCGTATTTTTAAAAAGGAGGGATGGTATTGAAAGGTATTAGGATTTTATTATATATAATGATTATCATTATTTTCCTAAGTGGTTGTGTAAACAAGGAAGAACATAGTAAGAGTATTGTGATGAATATACCCAACATCAATGATTATACCTCTTTGCATATACAACCGATTGACAAAAATGGAAGTACTTCTGAAGAAAAAGAAACAGCTATTAATGATAAGAAAAAGATTCGTGAGTTGTTAAATAAAGTTAATAAAATGGAGGTCGTCAAGTCCCCAAGTAAAGATTTTAATGAAAGATCCAAAGAGAAAAATCATCGTCCAAGTTATCTGGTTTTTTTATTGGGCCCTGAACATATGGATGATAGGGTGTTTGGTATGATTTTTTTCAAAGATGGTAGTATCCAATTTCAAGAACCTGACAAAAACAAAAAGAAAATGATGTTATATCTATCGAAAGAAAAACATCCAAACCTACTTAAAGAATTATTGGGGCTAACATTATAAAGAGCATCAGTTTTGATGCTCTTTAATTTTTATAAATATCAACAATATTATTTAACATGGCCATGGAGAAAAGCAATAATCGCATTGAAAATAATGGGACCATAAAGAAAAATATAAAAAATCCCACAAATTGTGGGGAGGCGTTTTTTTACCAACTATATGCACTAGGACATTCTTTCGGCTCATAATAACAATGCTGTTTATATTGCCCTGCAGCCGGTTGATCATACCATGTAGGTGGACATGGAGCATGAGGATTAAAATACCATAAGGAATGTTTAGCCGGAAATTGTCTCCAGTAATCTAAGGTTTGTTTTGCTAATCTTTTCTCTCTACTTCTCGGACCTTGGTAAAACACATTTCCTTTTTGAACAGCTTCAAAAGAATAATTTCCTCCTTGTACTTGAAAAATTACTTGAGGAACTGTCCTTAATCCTTTAAAGTCTAAACAATCTGCTTTTAGACGATTAACTATTACATTCCCTACAAGCAACATTCCCAATTTTCCTTCACCTTCGGCTTCTGCTCTCATCATCCTTGCCATCAGATCAACATCAGATGATCTATATTTTGCTCTCGGCATCCTTTTCACCTCCGATTTAAATGTATTTATAAAATGCCTACTTTATGTTATATGGGTACATTTTTGAAATAAAAAATCTTAATCATCGGGAGAAAACAAAAATAGAATTAGTACCTTAGCAATCAAATTAACCATATAGAAAAAAGCTAAATGCTAAGTAGTTGAAAAAAAGGTATAATTTCTCAATAATTGAGACGATTATACTAATTATTCTGTATAATTAAAATTGAAATATACTTTTATCTACCTTGAATTAGGTAAAGATAAGGTTCGATCGCACCAACTAGCTGGTTAGTTGAACTAGATAATTATTGATGGTGAATAATGGTATTCGAAACATCGCATATTCTTTTTGTATGAAAGAACCAAAGTCTTAATATACGCTATCCTAAAAATGGGAGGCTCTATTTTGAAATGCATTTTATTTTTGGTGAAAATTCTTTGTTTAAGGTATTCATAGTCTAAAAAATTTTCTTTTAGGAGAACCAAATGAATCTAAATGAAATAATAATTAAAATTGATTTTGAGGACAGGGCGGGTTTAGGATACGAAATATTTGAAGTTTGTGAGAAGAATGATATAGATAAAGTTAGCATGGAGGTAAGTCCTGATCAAGGAATGTTTATTAAACTTCGTGTTAGCGAGGAACGCAAATCTATGTTTCTACAAGATTTAAAGGGAGTTAATGGTGTAATTGAAATTTCATTTAGGAGCCATATGCCTTATGAATCTAGAGAACATAACCTAAACACTATTCTCAATGCAATAAGTGAGGGCGTCGTTGCAATCGATGATAATGGTAAAATAAAACATATAAACAAATTGGCCTGTCAAATTTTTGACTGCACAAGAGAGGAAGCTTTAGGGCTAAGAGCTGATGAACTGTTTGATATGAACCCACCCATTCTCGATACACTCTCAACAGGGCGTCCATATAGATTGATAGAGAGAAAAATAAAAAGAAATCAAAAATTAATTAGAATTCTTACTAGTAGTGATCCAATCCTTGATCCAAAAGGAAGCGTGATTGGGGCAGTTGCAACAATAAAAGACTTTAAAGATGTGGAAGAAATTATTTCAAAGGTAGATATTAAAAGCGGCTTAACGACTTTTGATGATATCATTTATCAAAGTTCTAAAATGAGGTATTTAATTGAGACGGCTAGAACGGTTGCACGTGGTAATTCAACGATCATTCTGAGAGGCGAGAGTGGAACCGGAAAGGAGCTTTTTGCGAGATCCATACATATGGAAGGAAATAGAGCTAATGCCCCTTTTATTGCTATTAACTGTGGTGCTTTACCTGATACTTTATTGGAAAGTGAATTATTCGGTTACGTAGAAGGTGCATTTACAGGAGCATTAAAGGGAGGTAAAAAAGGCATTTTTGAACAAGCTGACAATGGCACCATTTTTTTAGATGAAATCGGGGAAATTTCACCATCTGTTCAGGTACGCTTGTTAAGGGTGCTCCAGGAGGGGGCTATCCGTAGGGTAGGAGGAACCAATGAAATTCAGGTAAATGTAAGGATAATTACTGCAACACATCGAAACCTAGAGGACATGATAAAGAAAGATCTTTTTAGGGAAGATCTCTATTATAGATTAAACGTTATTCCATTGACATTATTTCCTTTAAGGGAACGGGTCGATGATATTCAGCCTATAGCTCAACATCTTGTAAGGAAAATATCTGGAAAATTAAGAAAAAGAGAAGCGCGTTTAACTAAGGAAAGCATAGAACTGCTAAAAGTTCAGGAATGGCCAGGAAATGTCAGACAATTAGAGAATGTTCTGGAACGTGTTATTAATATGATAGATGAACAAGAAATAACCCCCCAACACTTTTATGCCTGGACAGATTTAACAATACCTATTGTAAAAGCAGAAAAAAAATATGATGAAGAATTAAATTTAAAAATACCGTTGGATAAACAATTTCCTAGCTTAAAAGAAATAGTAGCTCAAGTTGAACAACAAGTACTACTGCATGTTTTAAAAGAGCATAAATCTTCTCGGAAAGCAGGAAGGGTCTTAGGCGTTTCTAACACCACTATATTAAACAAGATGAATGCTTTAGGTATAAAGATAAGTGACAAGTTTTTCTATCAGTGACAGAAAAATTTGTCACTTTTTTTAATCACTTATTACATAATGCTTTGAATATTCACTCTTTTCGGATACTTAAATTTGGCATGGAAATTGCATTTGTAATAGGGTGAGGCCTAAAAAACAATTTTTAAAGGGGGGTTTATATGGGTCAACATAACAATGACTTACAAAGAGGACTCAAGAACAGACACATTCAGATGATTGCTCTGGGTGGCGCAATAGGAACGGGCTTATTCTACGGATCTGCAGGAGCTATTAAACTAGCTGGACCTGGAATTATGCTATCTTATTTAATTGGCGGGATAGCAATATTTTTAATTATGAGAATGCTGGGTGAAATGTCTGTAGATGAACCGGTTTCAGGGTCCTTTAGTCATTATGCTAATAAGTATTGGGGCGAGTTTGCGGGCTTTTTATCAGGTTGGAATTATTGGTTTAATTATATTGTAGTTAGTATGGCTGAGTTAACTGCTGTAGGAATTTATATTAACTATTGGTGGCCGAATGTACCTCATTGGGTATCCGCATTAGTATTTCTTGTACTGATTACATTGGCTAATCTAGTACATGTAAAGCTATATGGTGAATTTGAATTTTGGTTTGCTATTATCAAGGTAGTTGCAATAATTGGAATGATTATTCTTGGCACAATCATAATTTTTACTGGTTTAGGCGGTAATGCAACTGGTTTTAGTAACCTTTGGTCTCACGGTGGATTTATGCCAAATGGTTTATGGAATTTCTTGTTGTCTCTGGTGATCGTTATGTTTTCTTTTGGTGGTATTGAGCTTATTGGTATCACTGCAGGTGAGGCTGAAAATCCCAAGAAGACAATACCTAAAGCTATTAACCAGGTAATGTGGCGAATCCTTATTTTCTATGTCGGTGCATTGGCAGTAATGATGATCATCTATCCATGGAATAAGGTAGGTATGAATGGAAGCCCATTTGTTCAAATCTTCTCGAAAATGGGTATCACATCAGCAGCAGTAATATTAAATATAGTAGTTTTAACTGCAGCACTTTCCGTTTATAACAGTGGTATTTACAGTAATGCACGAATGCTATATAGCTTAGCTAAACAGGGTAATGCACCTAAATTGTTCACTAAATTAAGTAAAGATGGTACCCCTGTTGCGGGTGTTCTAGTATCATCAGCTCTTACACTAGTAGCTGTTATTTTAAACTATTTGATTCCAGGAAAAGTATTTATGTATCTAATTTCTGTAGCTGTTATTGCCGCGGTTATTAGCTGGGTAACTATTATAATTGTAAATCTTAAATTCTGGAAAGCTAAAGCTAGTCAAAATATTGAATTTAAAACTCCATGGCACCCAGTTTCAAACTACGTTTGTTTAGCTTTTATGGCCATGATAGTAGTTTTAATGACTCAAATTGACGATATGAAAATGGCTGTTTATATTTTACCTATTTGGTTGCTCATTCTTTGGGCTGGCTTTAAATTAAAAAAATCTTTACTGAGTAAATCAGAAAATCATAACAATACCCATAAACTGTAGCTTTAAAGTGTTTTTGACTGTTCTAAGGAGTAATTATAATTTCAAGGAGGAATTCACATGACAAGAATGGCAGAACCGTTCCGTATTAAGATGGTTGAACCTATCCGTATGATATCAAGAGAAGAAAGGATAGAAGCATTAAAAGAAGCTGGATATAATCCTTTTGCATTAAAATCAGAAGATGTATATATTGACTTGTTAACTGACAGCGGAACAGGTGCTATGAGTGATAAACAATGGTCTGCTATGATGATTGGTGATGAAGCATATGCCGGCAGTAAATCTTTTTACAAAGTAAAAGACGCAGTTAAGGACATTTTTGACTATAATTACACAATCCCTACTCATCAAGGTCGTGGTGCAGAACAAGTACTCTTCCCGCATCTTATAAAGGAAAAAGGACAATATGTCCTTGGTAATATGCATTTTGATACCACTATGGCATGGATTGAACTAAACGGTGCGGTTCCTGTCAATCTCGTTATTGATGATGCATTCGATACACAAAAAGAACATCCATTTAAAGGGAATTTTGACTTGGATCGTCTTGAAAACTTTATCAAAGATAAAGGCGCTGAAAATATTGCATTTATTATTGTAACTGTTACTTGTAATTCCTCAGGTGGACAGCCGGTATCTATGGAAAATGTCAAAGGTGTAAAAAACATTGCGGATAAATACGGAATTAAAATTAACTTTGATTCAGCTCGGTTTGCAGAAAATGCCTATTTCATTAAAAAACGCGAAGCAGGCTATGCGGATAAGAGCATTAAAGAAATTGTTACTGAAATGTATGCAATGGGCGATTATCTAACAATGAGTGCAAAGAAGGATGCAATTGTTAATATGGGTGGATTGATTGCAATAAAGAATGAAGCAGATGTTTTTGCTGCCGCAAGTGCATCTTGTGTTCCAATGGAAGGCTTTATTACCTACGGGGGATTGTCTGGACGTGACATGGAAGCACTTGCAGTGGGCCTTAAGGAAGGTCTTGATTTTGAATACCTTGAAAGCCGGATTGGTCAGGTTCAATACCTTGGTGATGAACTTGTTAAAAATGGTATTCCTATTCAATGGCCTGTGGGAGGGCATGCGGTGTTTGTGGATGCAGGGAAATTTCTTCCTCATATACCTGCTGAGCAGTTCCCTGCCCAAGCTCTTTGCAATGAATTATATATCGAAGCCGGTGTTAGACCAGTTGAGGTTGGTTCATTATTGTTAGGGCGTGATCCTCAAACTGGAGAGCAGAAAGCTGCCGGAGTAGAATTTATGCGTCTAACCATTCCGCGCAGAGTTTACACTGATCGGCATATGGATGTTGTAGTTGATGCATTAGTTACTATTTGGAATAGACGTGATCAAATCAAGGGTCTCGATTTTACATATGAGCCTAAGATTTTGAGACACTTCCTTTGCCGTTTAAAACCAATAGAAGAATAAAAAATAAGTTTTAGGGCGCAGTGCCTCGACATTGCGCCTGCTTTTTGGAAGATCGTGATTAGGTAGAAAGAGAAACTACGCTCTAAGGAGCAATTGGCTGAAATGCTTAAGGGAAGAGCTGCCATACCGAAAAATGAAAAATGTAGAAGTGGGTATGGAAGAAAAGGAGGAACTATCATGGATAAAAAAGTTATTGCAACAGAAAATGCACCAAAAGCTATCGGGCCTTACTCTCAAGGTATTCAATTTGGGAATTTAGTATTTACTTCTGGTCAACTTCCTATCGATCCACAAAAAGATGAAATCGTAAGTGATATTGAAGCAGCAACCAGGCAATCGTTGGAAAATGTGAAAGCGGTTTTAGAATCCGCTGGTTCATCTATGGAAAATGTAATTAAAACTACAGTTTTTCTCAAAGATATGAATGATTTCCTAAAAATGAATGCTGTCTACGAGACTTATTTTTCTAATAATGCACCTGCACGCTCAGCCGTACAAGTGGCAAAGCTGCCGAAGGATGCAGTTGTGGAAATAGAGGCAGTAGCTTTTAAAACAGAATAGAGTGATTGATAACAAAAAGATTTATTAAAATGCACCGAGAGTGATTTTGGCGAAACATTTTTAAATGAACGCTGGAGATCAATACCTATGAATTTATTAGATGAAGTAGTTATCTATAAATGTAATTGGTTGTTGAGAGGGGTTATAGATATGAAATACATAGAGAGAGCAATCGTATCAGATGCACAAGAATTATTATCTTTGCAGAAATTGGCCTTTATGATTGGTCGAGAACACTTGTGACTTCAGTCGTGAGATGAATCGACTATTTTTTGTTGCTTATTACGAACATACGTGCTATAATTTGTTTGAGGAGGTGATATTAATTCTTATCAATAAATCCTATAAATTTCGACTTTACCCTAACAAATCTCAAATCATTTTGATTAACAAAACCATTGGGTGTACTCGTTTTGTGTTTAACTTCTTCCTTAACAAACAAAAAGAGAAAGATGCCTATTGGTACATAGTTGAAGAAATGAAACAAAATGGCCAGCTGCCAGATAATAACTGGAAAGGTGATTTCTTTAATAAATACGATTCCATCAAAGCCATCTGTGAATTAAAGAAGTATTACCCCTTTTTAAAAGAAGTGGATAGTATTTCACTCCAAAAATCCGTAGAAAATTTAAATGACTCCTATAAACGCTACTACAAGAAGCAAAACCATCCACCCAAATTTAAGTCAAAAAGAAATAAAGCACAATCCTACACCACTAAACATACGAATTGGAATATTGCTGTTTTGGACAAACACATCAAATTACCGAAACTAGGGATGGTTCGCTTTGCCAAAAGCCGGGAAGTTGATGGCCGGATTCTCAATGCCACTATTCGGCATAACCCTTCTGGTAAATACTTTATCTCTATCGTCGTAGAAAAAGATGTACAAGAAGAATGGCCGAAAACCAATTCCATAATTGGGGTGGATTTAGGACTGAAAGAATTTGCGATTCTGTCAGATGAAACTCCCTATCCTAATCCTAAATTCTATCGAACAGTAGAAGAAAAATTAGCAAAGGCCCAGTATATATTGTCAAGAAGGCGGGAAATGGCTAAAAAACATAATCGCCCTCTTTCAGAGGCAAAAAATTACCAAAAGCAAAAGATAAAAGTAGCTCGGATTCATGAAAGTATCGTGAATGCTAGAAAAGATTACTTGGACAAGGTTTCAACCGGAATAGTCAAAAACCACGACGTGATCGGGATAGAAAATTTGTCCGTAAGTAATATGCTTAAAAATCACCATTTAGCAAAATCAATCAGCGACGTTTCGTGGTCACAATTCAGAACCATGCTTGAATATAAAGCCAAATGGTACAGCAAACAACTTGTAGTTGTGGCACAAAACTTTGCCAGCAGTCAATTATGTTCAAAATGTGGAAATAAAAATAAGGACGTCAAAAATCTTGATTTGCGCGAATGGGACTGTCCCTGTGGCGCACATCACCAAAGGGACATAAATGCTGCACAAAATCTTAAAAACGAAGCGATAAGACTTTTAACCGCAGGAACTGCGGGGTTCGCCTAATCAATTAGAAACCAAAAGGTTTTTGTACTTAGGAATCTCGTGACTTCAGTCATGAGAGGTTCAATAGTGTAGCTGAACTCGAAGGTTATGAAATCCAACCATTGACACAAACTGTGGAAGATGTGAAAGAAGCATTTGATAGCAACATCATTTTGAAGTATGTACACTGAATAGAAATTATTGGATCAGTTAGGGCGTTTGAAAAAGATGGAACCTGTTACATCAGTAGATTAATGGTGCATCCTAACTGTCAAAATAGAGGTATTGGGAAAGAGCTAATGAAAGAAATTGAGACTATATTTGGAAATGTCCGATTTGAATTATTTACAGCAAGTATCAATTCTAAAAATATCTCATTCTATGAAAAGCTTGGCTATAAAGGGTACAAAACGGGAAAACTAGCAGGAATAGAATCACATTTTTTATTTATGGAGAAGTGTTATTAATAATAGCTGAAAGTCCTTTCCATTTACAATCTTTAAAACGAAACAACAGTTTTGTTAGGACTAGGCATAGATCCATCCCTACAATGTATTGGGAGATGAATCTATGCCTTTTTTTTTTTTTTTGATTCGAAAAGATCGCGCACTGTCCGTAGAACCCATATGCCCCAAAGCAAATAGAATGAGCTAATTTTTATAAATAATAGGCAAGAATCATTTCTTAAGGAAATCTTAAAAGTATTTAACTATACTCATGTTAGTAACGGTGGTTACAAATGCTGAGCAAAAGGAATTAGGAGGATTTTATTATGGCGAAAATGGATAAAAAGTGGGTAATTTTATGTTCAACAGCCGTTGCAGCAGTTTACTCCGCAGGATTTATTTCTACGGAAGCTCAGGCAACAAAAGTCGATTCGCACTATCAAGCCCAAGTTAGCAATCAAGCGATAGGGGATAGTTCAAGCACTGTTACTTCAAATAATAACCAAGCAAAAGGGAATAATTCAAGCATTATTTCATCAAATAGTAACCAAGCAAAAATAGATAAATCAAGCATTGTCTTACCAAAAAGCAACCAAACAAAACGTCTTTATAAAGATGGGACGTTCACAGGCATGGGGGGAAATCGACGTGGGTCGATTGAAGTTGCCGTAACGATAAAAAACGACAAAATAACGGATGTTGAGATTAGTAATTTTGACATGCATTATTCTGAAAGGGATGTAGTTGGGCTGCCCAATGAAGTTATACAAAATCAAAGCTCCCAAGTAAGGAATGTATCAGGGGCAACTTACAGTACTGAAGCATTTCAAGATGCCGTCCAAGAAGCTATTTCTCAAGCCCAAAATGCCTAAGGGGGAATAATGAGAAAAACTAAATTATTTATGGATACAGTTGTTGATATACAAGTCGTCATTCGGGAAACAGAATCAATTGAAGAGGCAGAGTCAAAGATGGACCGGGCATTCGAGGCATTCCGAAAAGTAGAACAGGCTTGCAGCCGCTTTAGCCCTGAAAGTGAATTAATGAATGCCTGCCGAATCGCAGAGGATTCAGTTTGGATAAGTCCTTTTTTATATGAGCCACTGAAGTTTGCATTGGAAATCGCCAAATTAACGGATGGTGAATTTGATCCTACCATTGGAAAAACCATGGAGGAGCAAGGATACAATCGCCATTATTTAACAGGAAAATTCAATGAAAACCTTGCTGCTGATTCCGTCACATATCGAGATATTATTTTAGATGAGCAATCCCACACATTAAATTTAAACAAACCACTTGTGGTTGATTTAGGAGCAGTTGCTAAAGGATTTGCTATCGATTTAGCGGCAAATGAGTTGAAAGATTTTAAAGGATTTATCGTCAATGCTGGTGGGGATCTATTCGCTGGTGGAGTAGATCCAAATGGGCTTCCTTGGAAGATTGGTATTCAGCATCCTGAGAAAAAGGATCAACTTATTGAAGAAATTGAAATCATAAATGAAGCCATTTGTACGTCCGGAAGTTACGAGCGCAGGAACGCAAAAGTTCCTGGAATGCACCATATCATCAATCCAAAAACGAAGCATTCACCCAATGATTGGGTCAGCAGCAGTGTTGTTGCTCCATTTGCGATGATGGCAGACGCTTTTTCAACGGCTGCGTTTTTACTTGGTAGTGAAAAAGGGAAAGAATTAATTGAAAACGCTGGTCTTAAGGGAATTTTCATTACATCCGAGTTACAAATTGTTAGAGTAGGAGGAATATAAATGACAACAAAGAAATGGCTTAAAACACCAAAAGGCTATGTGACACTTGCGATGCTCTCATTTCTCCTTATTGCCTCAATTGGGTCCAAAGATATAAATGGTATCCTAAATGCCTCTGTTGCCGTTCTTGTTTCAATCATCGTGGATATTATTTTTAATGTCATAAAAAAAAGAACATGGAGTATGCCGGATGGTGCAATTATTACAGGGTTAATCATTTCGCTTATCCTTGGTACAACATCTTCATTCGGCATCGTAGCAGTTACTTCCGTTATTGCGATACTGTCCAAGCATCTTTTAGTCTATAGGAAGAAACCAATCTTTAATCCAGCAGCCTTTGGACTCCTTTTATCCGTTCCATTCTTTCATACGGAACAAAGCTGGTGGGGAGCATTCGGCGACCTTCCAACATGGACCATTTTGTTTCTATTAGTTGGCGGGTACAAAATTACCACTCGAATAAATAAATATCCTCAGGTTTTTTCGTTTTTGGGAACTTCTTTTCTACTATTGTTCTTAATGGGGCATTTCAATATAGGAGATGCAGTGGACGCACTGAGGGCGCCATTTATCAATGCTACTATCTTCTTTGGATTTTTTATGCTCACTGATCTGCCAACTTCACCGGCTAAGGATAAAGATCAAGTCGTTTTTGGTATTCTTACCGCGGCAACGGGCACAATCATTTACGGGCTTTTCGGGGGATTGATGTACATGTTTATCGGGCTGTGTATCGGAAATCTTTATTACTTCCTTAAAAAGCGCTCAACTTCAAAGGTATCACTGAATCGATCAGATTTAGGAAATACGAGGGTCGGAAGGTATCAATCCTGATCGATCAAATTTTAAAAAATCAAAGGAATGGTTGGTTAGTAATACCTTTTCTTTCTGGATAAATATATATATATATGAAGCAGGCATTAATGTTATTCTAAAGAAAAGCAATGGAAATACCGGTGCAGGGAAAGTACTTGGTAGCGTGAGTATTCGCAAAACATTCAAAATAAAAGCAAGAGAACCGTCCCTGTGATTCTAATTGTAAAGGACAGATCAGGATGAAATTTGTATTAGCGCCCGATTCATTTAAGGAGAGTATGACGGCCAAAAATGCTGCCCTTGCTATGGAAAAAGGAATATTGTCCATTTTTCCTGACGCTGAATGTGTGATTGTTCCGATGGCGGACGGCGGCGAAGGTACGGTAGAATCTTTAGTTAGTATGACGAATGGGGAAATCATCAAAACCGAAGTACTTGGACCATTAGGTGAGAAAGTTATCGCGGAATATGGTCTGTTGGGTGAAGGGCAAACCGCTGTTATTGAGATGGCAAGTGCAAGTGGCTTAGAATTAATAAAACCAGAGCACCGCGATCCGTTAGTGACAACAACCTATGGTACTGGTGAACTAATCAAACATGCACTTAACAAGGGTGTCAGTCGAATTTTAATTGGAATTGGTGGTAGTGCTACAAATGATGGGGGAGCAGGAATGCTCCAGGCACTTGGTGTCTCTTTTAAAGATAAGAACGGAGAAGAACTTCCATTTGGGGGAGGCTCTTTAAACCGTTTGGATTCGATCGACTTAAGTGGATTGGATGAAAGAATAAAAATGGTGAAAATTGATGTTGCTTGTGATGTTACAAATCCGCTTATTGGGGAAAACGGTGCATCAGCGATATTTGGTCCTCAAAAAGGAGCAACTCCTGAATTGGTGGAATTTCTAGACCATAATTTAGCTCATTTTGCTGAGGTAATTAAGCAAGAACTAGGCAAAGAGATTGCCTATCTGGAAGGTGCTGGATCAGCAGGTGGTCTTGGTGCAGGGTTAATGGCCTTTCTAAATGCTCACCTAAAAAAAGGCGTTGAACTTGTTATTGAATATACCGGACTTGAGGAACGGGTCAAGGGTGCGGATTTTGTTTTTACAGGAGAGGGTAGCATTGATGGCCAAACATTATTTGGAAAGACACCATATGGGGTCGCTACCATCGCACAGAAGTATTCTATTCCAGTGATTGCTTTTGCAGGAAGAATCGGTAAAGGTATTGAGCCTCTATATGATCATGGATTTACTGCAATAATTGGAATCTTAAAAGGGGTTACCTCTTTAGAAGAAGCACTTGAATTGGGTGAAGCTAATTTAGCCTTTGCCGCAGAGAATATCTGCCGTGTTTTAAAAAAGTGAAATAAGTGAAGCTGTCGAGTTTTCGGCAGCTATTTTCATTTTAAATAGTGTCTACTTTCCCTCTAAGTTATCTTCAATAATGCATACTAATATCTGAATAAAAAAGAACCTCACTTCTTAAATTTATAGAGTGAGGTTCTTTGGCGTTAAACAATAACTTTTAGAGCTGCTTTTTTCTTTTTAAATTTTATTTTACGAATGAAGGGGATCTAGGAAAGCTTAACCTTTAATGGAACTCGAGGGTCACAGTTATTATTAGAGATTTGATTTGAACCGACTGTTTATCTTTTCAAAATCCTAGTTAGGTATAATAATGAAATGCTAACAATATTAAGTAATGAAAGGATGTATGGATAAAATGTATGGAGTAAAGGTATATAGCGATAATCAATACCATGTATATGAGTTGAACGACGCAAAATCAAATTCTTGGGTGAAGGTGGTTCCAGAAAGAGGAGGGATTATTATTGGCTTTGGGGTCGAGGGTGAAGAAGTTCTTTTTCTAAATAAAGAAACCCTGGATAATCCTGAAAAAAATATTAGAGGCGGGATCCCGATTCTTTTTCCAATTTCAGGTCAGCTTGAAAACGGAGAATATGAATGGAATGGCAAAGTCTACAAGATGAGGAACCATGGTTTTGCCAGAAATCTCCCCTGGGAGGTTACTGAAACAAGCCAAAATGAAAATGATGCTTCCATCACTATTAAGCTAAAAAGTAATAATGAAACAATGGAATTCCATCCATTTGAATTTGAAGTGACTTTTACTTACATATTAAGTGGTAATAAATTAACAATAAACCAGGAATACAGCAATCATTCGGAGGCTCCAATGCCGATTTACTCCGGCTTTCATCCTTATTTTAAAACAACATCCGAAAACCTGACATATCAGACGGATGCTAAAACATATCTGGATTATAATAATATGCAAACAGAAAAGATAGAAGGAAGCATTGATTTAACTGGAAAGAAAGAATCACTGGTTTTGCTTGATGCAGTCAAAAAGGAAATTAGCTTTACTTTGCCAGAAATGAAGAAAGAAATTGTCCTGACTTATAGTGATGTATTTAAATATATTGTCTTATGGACGGAAAAAGATCAGGATTTCATTTGTGTTGAGCCGTGGATGGCTTTGACAAATGAGCTGAATAAAAAAGGAGAACTTGTCCTAATTCAACCAGGAGAAACATTGTCGTCATCCTTCAGCATTAGCGTTAAATGATGGAGGCTAAGTCTAGAAAAAAGGTTCAAAATGGGTGCATGTTTTAAAGTTCAAAGGGTTAAAGTAACAAAAAAGGAGGGGTAAATAATGGAGAATACCCATGAATTTGTTGAAAATCTACATGAAAAACAAAAAAAAGATGAGCAAAATAAAAAGCGCCAAAGTAAAGAAAATCAAAGCCGTAAGCTACCTAATAAGCAACACAATCAGGGGTTCTAATTAAAAAATTAGCATCAGTGTGTGTAATAATGCACTGGTGTTTTTTAGTTTATTTGAGTGGAATTTTCCGCAGATTTGGTGAAGTTGGCGGGTAAATCATGTTTTTTCGCGGGTAAACTTGAGAAACGAGCGGGTAAGGAGTCAATTCCGCGGGTAAACTGCATTAGTGCGCGGGTAAAAGTGAATCAACTGTAAAAGAATACTGAAAGTTTGCCTTTGAGAGAGGATATTCATCTATATATTAGTCAAGTCCATTTAATTGTGTAAAAGTGTAAACAATGATTTTCAACTTATAAAAAAGAATTCGTAAAGTGAGCTACATTTATTTAAAATTTACATTGAGGGGCGGGCATGATAGCCTGGAGGGCAAGCCAGGTGTTGTTAGACGCCTGGCTTCCTGGCTTTCCATCATGCCCGCTGGAGGCTCAATGTCAATTTGAAATTAGGCCTTTCCACTCATTTTGGATAGAGTGTTATTATTACTTTTCTTTTGTTTTCTTAAGATAAGGAACATTATTTTTATTCCAATCTTCTTCAATATCTATTAATACTGAACCAATAATCCTGATAGCCGACTGATCATTCGTAAAGATCCGAATAACTTTTTCTCTTCTGCGAACCTCTTGGTTTAAGCGTTCAAGCATGTTCGTTGTGCGTAAGTGTTTATGATACTGGACCGGGTGGGAATGAAATTGGATAGCGTCTTCAAACCCATTTTCTAAAGTTTCAATCGCTTTTGAAAAGCCTTTCGTATCTTGATACTTCTCTACAAAACGATTTTTCAATTCCCTTACAACATCTATATCTGAGTTTTGAAAAAGGTCCTTCAGTTCTTGACGAGCTTCGGCAGTACCTTTCTTTGGCAGGGTATCCATGATGTTTCTTAAAAAATGAACACTACACCTCTGCCAAGAAGTACCTAAGAATGATTCTTTAATGGATGTGACTAAGCCGCCATGAGCATCAGAAATCACCAACTTAGGGGATTGAAGTCCTCTGGACTTTAGATACTCAAAGAAGGATGTCCAGCTATCAGTGGATTCAGTGTGATTGACTTTTAGGCCAATAATCTCTCTGTGTCCACTTTCACTTACCCCAATGGCAATATGAACACTTTTAGAAACTACTTTATTGTTCTCACGAACTTTAATGTACATGGCATCTACGTAAATATACGGGTAGTAATGCACGTTAAGTGGACGGTTTCTCCAGTCGTTAATTATTGGGTCTACTGTTTTGATGAGATTGGAAACAAGTGATTTAGATACACTTGTCCCACATAATTCTTCTACAATTTTAGTCACTTTACGTGTAGAAACACCATTCACAACCATTTCAATCATGGAAAGGATAAGTGCTTGGTCGCAGCGTTTGTATTTTTCAAAGATAGTTGTAGAGAATTCACCGTCCCTAGTACGAGGAACCTTTAACTTTAGAGATCCAACGCCAGTAATGAGCTCACGCTCATAAAAACCATTTCTGTAGCCTCTGCGTTCTTCTGTTCTTTCATGGGAAAGAGCATTAATATATTCGTCTCTTTCTTTCTCCATTAAGGAATTCAAAATAAGAGATAATGAAGCTTTCACAGGTGATTCTAGAGAGCTGCTTTCAATTTTCCCTTTGAGATCTTCTAAATTTATAGTAATATTGATTTGGGTCATCATCATGTCCTCCGTTTATGGTTTTCTTGGTCGAAAACATTGTAACACGGGCCATGATGATGACCTATTCTTTTTACACAATTATATGGGCTTAATCTATATATTAGAAAAAACAAGATGATCTATTACCTTGCTAATCACAAAACTGACATTAAGCAAAGGTTTTGATGAAGTTGGCGGGTAAATTATGTTTTTTCGCGGGTAAACTAGAAAAACGTGCGGGTAAGGAGTCAATTCCCGCGGGTAAACTGCATTAGTGCGCGGGTAAAAGTGAATGAACTGTAAAAGAATGCTGAAAATTTGCCTTTGAGAGAGGATATTCACCTATATATTAGAAAAAGCAAGATGATCTATTACCTTGCTAATCACAAAACTGACATTAATCTAGAGATCCGATGAAGTTTGCGGGTAAATTATGCATTTCCGTGGGTAAACAGTCAGTTCGCGCGGATAGGGAGAGGCTCCTTACCGGTACACCACAATAAATGAAAGGCGCATTTACTGATATTATTTCTAAGTAATTTTTCAAATATTAAAATGCAAACGAAAGGAGATATTATGAAGAAAAATGAAGTTAGGACACCAAATGTCTCTGGAACCTTTCAAGTTGTAAATGACAAGCAAAAAGAAGACTTAAAGAATTTGAAAGAACAACATAATCTTGATGAAGAGTCTTTATATTATGCAAGATTATTTATGGAGGATTAATTAAAAGCAAATAGCAGCGACCTTTCTCTATCTGAACAAAAAAAGTACCTCACTCATATAGTTTCTTGAGCGAGGTACTTTTATTATGTACTAGAAATTGTATTTACCTCAAGTGGAGAAAGAATTAATATTGAAATTCAAATGATTAACCAATTAGATATGCCAGAAAGAGTACTTTATTATTGGGCACGCCTTTTTTCTTCCTCACTTTCCTCAGGTCAAAATTATTCGGAGCTTTCCCCATCCATTATGATTTCTATCCTTAACTATCCGCTATTCCCTCAAGAAACCGATAACTTTCACGCTGTATTCCATCTAACAGTAGACAAAGAGCATTTCATATGGAGCCCACATTTAGAAATCCATGCGATTGATCTATCACAATTTATGGTAAAATGGAAAAAATACAGGCGGGAGATGAAGGAACATTCTCCAACGGAGTTACCTTGGCTGATGTTGGCTTACCGCTGCCGATTACCGGAAAAAAGGTGTGAATAAGGAGATCTTTCATGAATTGGAGGAGTTTTCAATGAATGAACAAGAAATACGTTAAGCCATGTTTGAATGGGAAAGTCTTAGTTCTAATCAAGAAAATAAGGTGCTGTACGAATCTCGAATGAAATTTCTACGGGATCAACTTTCAAACCTAATGGGTGAACGTCTAGCGGGGAAAGAAGAAGGAATAAAAGAGGGAATTACTCAACTTGTACGAAAGATGGCGGAAAAGGGGATTGCGCTAAAAGAAATTGCTAAAATGACGGAGCTTGAGGAAGAGGAAATAATGGAAATGATTCGACAAGGATAGTGCCTGACCCGGTTGATTCCAGTGATTTTTTCCATACAACAAGACGTTCCAGAAATAAAAAGAACCTCACTCCTGAAATTTCAAGAGTGAGGTTCTTTTACGTTAAGCAATTATTTTAGATGCGGTTTTGTTATCTATTGCAGTCATTTTACGAATGAATGGGATTACCCAGCGGTCTAAGCCGATACGCCCAGCGTTGTAACCTGCTGCTAGAATGATAACGCCTAGTAAAATATCAAGTGGATTGCTAGAAACTGTGCCCGCCATTACGTAAGAGAAGTTCATCACGAGTGCGAAGAACGCAGCCGCTGTTGTTAAGCATCCAAGAATTAATCCGAGTCCAACAAGGAATTCACCTAAAGGTATAATGGTATTGAAAAGGTGAGCATTTGGAAGAGCGAAGTGTTTTAAGAACCCAACATATGTCGCGTAAACGATACTGCCATCAGGACCTTTAACCGGGTTCGCAATTGCACCTTTTAGGAAACCAGCTGCATCAAATCCGCCACCAGTAAGTTTGTGGAAACCTGCAGTTAACCATTCATATCCAAGGTATAAACGTAAGACAGTTAAAATTGCGGCAGAGACTTTATTTTCTCTTAAAAATTGATTAAACATATAAAGCACCCCTTTAGAAAATGTTTTATTAGTAACTTGATTACATTGTTATTATAATTCTTTTATCTTTAATTGAGAGTAGATTGTTCATTTATTCACAAAGCTGTAAGAAAGTTATGAACAAAATGGTAACAGATTCCTATTTTGATAATCCACTAAATTGTTTCTCTCACTAAATTGCCTACCCCCAGGTAATCATTTATTTTATGACGAAACGGTAAATAGGGGGGTTTTACAGGCCGGTCCTAACTTTTTTCGATAGTCTAATATTTCGGGAATGAAAATAAAATAATCCTGTGATAGTATGGAATAATTAAATAATTGTATTTCATTGATGATGAAGAAGAATTTATCCTTATTGTTGATACATGGGGAGGGCGGGCAACATGGTGACCTGGAAACGTAATTTATGGGTACTATGGATTGGTTGCTTTTTTACAGCAGCAAGCTTTTCTATGGTTATCCCTTTTTTACCTCTATTTCTCTTGCAAATTGGCGTTCACGAACATACGGAAATGTGGTCAGGACTGTTATTTAGCGCCGCTTTTTTTGCCGGAGCGATTGCTGCGCCATTCTGGGGAAGGGTAGCCGATAAATACGGAAGAAAGCCAATGATTATCCGAGCAGGCTTTGTTCTATTTGTCATTTATACGTTGATGGCTTTTGTAACGAATCCGTATCAGATATTAGTTTTACGAATCTTACAAGGGTTATTAAGTGGATTTATTCCAGGGGCGATCGCCTTAATTGGAACCAATACGCCAAATGAAAAATTAGGATATGCGCTTTCCCTGATCTCTACTGCAACGGCTTCAGGAAGTATTCTTGGCCCGTTACTAGGGGGAGGAATGGCTGATTTAGTTGGAAATAGATGGGCATTTGCAAGTGCTGGAATTTTTGTATTAATCGCGACACTGCTCATTATTTTTTGGGTAATAGAAGAGAATTTCACTCCAAGCAAGGAACGTGGCTCTGTTCGGCATGATCTTATCGTGGCGTGGTCCAATCGACCGTTAATGTTGGTACTTATTTTAACGGTGGTAACTTCCTGTTCGATCATGACGATCGAGCCAGTATTACCTTTATATATTGTAAAACTAGGCGGTTCAACTGAAAATACTTCTTTTTTAGCTGGAATGGTATTCTCACTACCTGGGATAGCAAGTGCATTGTTTGCTCCATTATGGGGAAAGAAAGCAGATAAAGTGGGATTTCATAGAGTACTAGTTATTGGATTACTTGGTGGTGGAATTGGTACCCTAGCTCAAATTGTATTCGGTCATATTTTGGGATTTTCCATTATCCGTTTTGTTTACGGGATCTTTTTCTGTGCGGTTTATCCTGCATTAAATGGTCTCGTTGTAAAATCAACACCGGAGGATTTCCGAGGAAGAGCATTCGGATTAAGCCAAACCTCTAATCAAATTGGTGGGATGATCGGCCCAATGATCGGAGGCTATATTGGAGGGATATTTCCAGTGCAAAGTGTATTTGCGATAACGGGCGTCTTACTATTGGTAGCAACGGGAATAGCCTATTGGAAATCAAGTGATTTGAACAGTACATTGATGAGAAAAGTAATGCCTGGAAAGTCGAGTTAAGTTGAGTTGGATACTTCAACAGCAAAACGTGAATAAAATCATCTATAAAAACATAATAGGTTCAATTTACCAACACAAAACTTAAATAGACACAAGAAATCGCAAATAAATTAATGTAACAAATCTTGGCTATTTTTCGAAGTTTAGGTTATCAAAAGCTCAGTTTTACTGGGCTTTTTTTGGCTACGCATGTATCTTAGTCCTTATTAAACTTACGTTAGCAGTTCAATCGAAAAGGGAATGTACTTACTTCTATAGTGTTTTTTACTATAAATCAATTTTTCAACGATTGAGGTTTGCTATAAAAGAGCCTATTTATGTGAAAAGTTACCTTTATTTGCGTATCAAGAAGGTTTATTTGCAATAAGACGGGGTTCAATTGCGAAAATAGCCATTTCATTTGCGAAAAGGTCTATTTCATTTGCGAAAAAAATGTTGCCCGACCCCTACACTCTAACTTGGGGTCAGGCAACGATTTAATTTTTGACAAAATGAACTAATTATTATATTATTATCTCAACTTCAAGATAATTTAATTTGAGATTTCACGATAACTTCAACATTCCATTCACTTAAAAGGAGAGATATAGATGCTGAAAAAAGTAGATAACAAAAACATGGGTAGAAGTAATTTAGGGTGGTTGAGAAGTATTTTCCATTTCTCATTTGCAGAGTACTATAATCCAGAAAATATTAATTTTGGTAAACTACGAGTGATAAACGATGATCTGATTGATTCTGGCACTGGATTTGATACACATCCACATAAAAATATGGAGATCATATCTTATGTTGTTGATGGTGAACTCACACACGGAGATAGTATGGGAAATAAAAACACGCTTACACGAGGCCAGGTTCAATATATGAGTGCCGGAACAGGAGTGCTTCATAGCGAGCATAATTTAGGTGAAAATACCGCGAGATTTTTACAAATATGGATCATGCCTGATAAGGTAGGCTATGAGCCAAATTATGGTGACTATCGATTTAATTGGGATGAACGAAACAATCAATTGCTCCACATGGTTTCAAGTAAAGAAGGCCCGGCGCCAATAAAAATAAATCAAGATATGAACATATATGCCTTAGAACTTGAAAAAGATAAGGAAATTAGCTTTTCAGTAAATGAAGGAAGACAGGCATATATGGTGCAAATTGAAGGAAGCTCAGCTGTCAATAACATTGCATTACGTGCAAGAGATGCCATGGAAATTGTTGAGGAGGATATTCTTATTAAAGCAGATGAACAATCTCATGTATTAATCTTGGAGATGAAAAAATTAGATTAAAGTAGGAATAGAAGCAATTTTTAGGACATGAATAAAGGTAGTTTCAAATGGTCGATTAGTATGACCTTTTGTGACTACCTTTTTTAATCGTTTCTTTTACAGTAAAAAATAAACAAAATACCAGCGGCCTTATGAGAGGCGAGGTCCCGTTCAAAATGAACAAAGAAATCCCTTTACCAAATACCGCAAATGGACAGTTACCATTATCTTCTATATTATATGTTCATATGCTTACCTATTTAAACATTCATACTATCTGAAAAATTTGGAGGAACTTAAGATGTCGAAAACAGCTTTAATTACAGGAGCAACGAGTGGATTAGGGTATGAATTTGTTAAATTGTTTGCAAATGATGGCTATAACCTCGTATTAGTTGCAAGGAATAAGCAAAAAATGGAGGAAATCAAACGGTCATTTCCTACCATTGCTGTGACGATTATTTCTATCGATTTAAGTACACCAAATGCAGCAAAAGAAGTGTTTGATCTTGTTGAAAAACAAGGGATCACGATTGATGTTTTGGTAAATAACGCAGGATTTGGGTTATTAGGTCATTTTGATGTGCTAGATATTCAACAACAAGTGAATATGATTCAGTTAAATATAGTAGCTTTAACAGAGTTAACCTATTACGTTTTACAAAAAATGAAACAAAAAAACAGTGGAAAAATCTTGAATGTAGCAAGTACGGCTGCATTCCAACCAGGCCCTTTAATGGCGGTTTATTATGCAACAAAAGCATTTGTGCTGTCGTTCTCTGAAGCACTTGTGGAAGAACTATCTGACACTCAAATAACAGTTACAACACTTTGTCCAGGCCCTACTAAAACGAACTTTGGTGCAGTTGCTAATGTTGAGGGAACAAAAATGTTTAGCCGGGCCATGAATTCAGATATTGTTGCCAACCAGGCATATGATGCGATGTTAAAAGGAAAGCGGGTCGTGGTTACAGGTGGATTTAATAAAGTGGGTACAATAGCTGCAAAATTCCTTCCAAGGAGTATGGCTGCAAAAGTAGCAAAATCGATTGCTAGCAAAGAGTGACCATTTTGATTTTTAAACTTAGGTTAAAAGTAATAAGGGTATAAATTGAAATGATTAGGTTGGAAAACCAGGTTCATTGCGGCACACATGGCGTAGAAAGGTAACTGAACATTTAAGAAATAGTCACCTTAGGTTTGGCCTACAGGGTGACTTTTTATTTAATCAGTAACTGGTAAGTTTAGAATAAGAAAGGCAGGAAAATTTAAACATCCTATAGAATTCGTAATGGAAATATTTCTATTAAGGTGGCAAACAAAGTGGGAATGTCAAACTATTATAAAAAACTTCGAGAAAAAGTTGGCAGTGAATTAATTTTTATGCCTGGTGTTGCAGGAATTATACGAAACGAATTGGGAGAAATTCTATTAATGAACAAAGGAAATGGTGAGAAATGGAGCCTCCCAGCTGGAGCGATAGAAATTGGCGAAGCACCTGCACAAGCTGTTGTCCGTGAAGTGTGGGAAGAGACAGGATTATATGTTATTCCTAGTAAGTTAATAGGGGTATTTGGTGGAAAAGAGTTCCGTTACCAATATCCCAACGGTCATAGAGTAGAGTATAACGTTTTTATGTTTGATTGTGATATTCAAAGTGGTGAGCTGAGTCCAGTAGATAATGAAACTGTTGAGCTTCAGTATTTTAATCCAATTAATATGCCTGAACTTGCTTTACCTTATCCTAAATCGTTGTTTACACAAACGGACAATAATGAATTATATTTTCAATGGAATGACAATTGGTTAAAAGAGCTTTCTAAAAAGTAACTTTTCTTGTAAGCTAACAGGTGCTTTCCATCAAGATTGGTTGCTCCGGCAGCCTTTTTCTTTTTTAAACTACTATATTTTAAGGAGTATTTTTCAGTGATTAGTGAATATGCAGGTAAATAAAAGGATAGTTATATAACATTTCCTAATTAATGATGTTAGAGCTATATATTAGTATTAAATTACGAAGAAGAGGAGATAGAGAAATTAATATGAGCATTGTAAAGTTTTGTAATATAGAAGTAGAACGAATAATATTAAGGAAATTTAAGGAATCTGATGCAGAAGTGTTTTTTAAGTACAGGACCAATCCTAAAGTAGCCTTATATCAAGGAGAAGGATGGGGGGATTATAAATTTGAGCAAGCAGTGAAATTTGTAAAAGAGCAAATGAATTGTGAACCTGGCATTCCCGGTAATTGGTTTCAGATTGCGATTGAATTAAAGGAAAACAGAAACCTGATTGGAGATTGTGCAATACACACTTTGCCACAAGACACAAATCAAGTAGAAATAGGTTTTACAATAAATCCAATGTATCAAAATAAAGGATTTGGAACAGAGGCAATTAAATGCCTATTAGAATATATATTCAATGTATTAAATAAACATAGGGTTATTGCTATAACAGAAGTTAGGAATAATAATTCTATTAAATTACTTGAGAAGATTGGAATGAGAAAGGAAGGCCACTTTATTAAAAATGCATGGTATAAAGAAGAATATACAGATGAATACTTGTTTGCAATGCTAAAGGAAGAGTGGAAATGATAGGCAATATGCTTATATATGGAACAAAGATTATTTTCTTGTTCAAGGGGCTTTAGTTTAATAAGACACATATGTCATATGGAAAAACGCTTGGATATGATCGGAATCGGTTCTTTAATATCATAGAATAAATTGAAATTTAAACGTGAAGGAATAAAAGAGCAAGTGTGCTGGGAATAAAAATTAAATGACTATTTTGGAACATGATATGTTTCAAAAAAAAAGCGCTTATGCGCTATAAAAATTGAGCTTTTCCCTAAAAAATTCCTCGTGGGCCTATTAACCGGAAAAGCGCAACAATCAGCGCTAAGCGGATAACTAATCGTACTAATTGGCCTCTAATTCGTGTTTGTAAAACAAGTGAATCACTTCCAACAGATAAAAGGGTGCCTGTATATCTACCTTCTGTTGTTATGACTTCAACATCTTGTCCAACAAGCCGATAAGCATTGGATTTGAAATTTTCATTACTCATATTTCTCACCTCCCTCTCTTGTTAGTAAATGCAGTTTTAGAAGAAATGAATGGACATTTATTAGAGTAAAAAAAAGTATTTTTAAAGAAATCAAAAAACTGAAATAGATACGTACTAGACTCCACTACTTTAATTCACAACTACACTGGTAAACAGGTACCAACATTCTGGTATTATTAATACTATTCCAGGGAATATTCAATTTGTATATTATTAGAAGAAGAGGAGGTATTCATATGAATTTATCAGGGAACACGATTTTAATTACCGGAGGTGCTTCCGGTATTGGTTTAGCTTTTGCTGAACGATTTTTAAAAAAAGGGAACGAAGTGATTATTGTTGGACGTCGCGAAGAAAAACTTCAAGAGGCAAAAGCGAAATTTCCTCAACTACATACAAGAGTTTGTAATGTTGCAAACAAGGAAGATCGCAAGGAGCTATATGAATGGGTGACAAGTAAATATCCACAAGTAAATATTTTGGTAAATAACGCAGGAATTCAGCAAAGAGTGAATCTATTAAATGTGGATCAGGATTGGGATTATTACCAAAATGAAATCGCTATAAATGTCGAGGGCCCAATGCATCTATCAATGCTGTTTATTCCTCATTTCAAAAAGCAGAAAGATACTGCTATTATCAATGTTTCTTCAGGCTTAGCCTTAATGCCTGGGGTGTGGGTGCCAATCTATAGTGCTACAAAAGCAGCCATTAACTCCTTTACAGTTTCGTTAAGGCATCAATTGGCGCAAACAAGTATTGAAGTGATTGAAATCTTCCCTCCAGCGGTTAATACAGATTTAGGTGGTGCTGGCCTACATACATTTGGTGCACCACTAAACGACTTTGCAAATTCGATTTTTCAAGGATTTGAAAATGGTGAGCTTGAAATAGGCTATGGTGGAACAGAAAATAGGCTTAAGGGTTCAAGGGAAGAAAATCTACATGGGGCAAAAATGGCTTGGGAAGGCTTCTTGAAAAATAATCCTGATTTTATAAGCTAGGTGAGGTGCAGGGGTACTCCAGAATAGGATCTCAGAACACAATATTCCTTGCTGTACGTATCGTCCATGAATAATTTACCCTAACCCTCTATAGGTATGGATAATTTATGTATTTTGGATATAAAAAAAGCACTTCACCAATAAATGGAAAGTGTTTTTTTATTTGTATATCATGTTACATAATGAACAAGTAAGATGATACCTTTTAAAGGATGTAAGAATTAGTTCAAATAAGCCATTTATTATTGCTTGAAGGCCCGAATAAAAGTGTCCTGTTCAGAAGCATTATCGCTTCCTTCGCTAATTGTGTAAATTTCGATTGATGGTTTAAAACTCTTACTGCTTTTTTCATAAAACTTTGTAAATTCCACATGATATTCTATCTTTTTGTCGTCTACCATAATACCTGTACCATCTTCCTTGATTGGCAGCGAAATGACCTTCGTATCTTTTCCTTTTTGCGCAATCGTTATGGTATATGCATTCTTTTTATCTCCATTTGCGATTGTAATGTGGATGGAATTATCGTCTTGCCCGATCCAAGTTCCAACGTACGTATTAAAATTCTTTTCTTTATCCACTTTAGTTGCAGTTGCTGCTGCTTCCACTTTTACCTCTTTTTCTTTTTTTGCATCATCATGCTTCATTTTTTCGCTCGAAAGCCAACTAGCCCCAGCCATGAATATAAGCCCTAAAAAAACGGCGAATATAATTTTTTTATAATTCAAAGCACACCCTCCTTTTTTATCAGTTCATTTATTTTTTTATATTTAAAAACGAAAAGCCCTTTATTTGTACTACTTTATGCTTGAGAAAAGCAATTATGATTACCACTAGAATCAAAATAAAGGAGAATAAGTGAGCAAAATCAACGGGATCTAAAACGAAAAACCAACGAAACTAGAATTCTATGAAGGTAACAAATTTGAAGAGAAAATTCACATTTTAAAAATAACGGATGCAATGAAAATGGCTTCCGATAACACCCATTTTGTCCTTTCATCACCAAATAATTACAGCTTAATTATACTATATTTACTTTCGTGTGATACCTTTATCCAGTTGTGGAATCGCATTTTTAAGGGGAAAAACGCAAAGTGTAATAAATTTGTAAAAATATATCTAGGAAATTTCTATCGAAATCATTTTTGGTTACTGAAAGTTTATAAATACTTCCATTAACACTATGAAGAAGTAATATATTCTAACAATATTAATCGAGATAGTTTGTTTCAGATTACTTTCTTTTTAGTGAATATTAACGGCCTAAGTGACATGGATCATGAAGACCGTCATAAAGTCGACTTACAATGGTTTCATACTGGGGGAGGAAAGACGGAAGCTTACCTAGGTATTGCCACAGAAAGGCCCCAATAAGCAGGAGATCATTGTTTATCCGCCAAAAATCCACTATCATCCGTCAAACTAATTGGTTTATCCGTCAAAAGTTTATTATATCCGTCAAAACAATGGATATATCCTTCAAACGAATTTATCCGATAATTACCTTGCAAATTGAATAGAAAAAGCTTAGATAAGGTTCATTTTATGCAATCTCAGCGTCAGGCACCGTCCGTGGACAAATTGAAAGATTTGTATGTGTGGGATGAATTTTAGGTGCGAGCTCTGATGGATGCTCTACAGCAAGTTAATAAAACTTTGGTGCCTGACCCCCATCACGTTAAAGCATTAACCTAGGGGGAGCAGGCACCATTTTTCGGTTCGGAGAGTAAAGCAACTTATCATAACTACAAAAAAGCGATAGACCATTTCATATTGATTATTGCTTTGCTTCAAAAAAAATTCTTCAAGGTACTAAGAATTTTTATATTGGAGAAAGCACAGAATGGGGTAAATTTAGTGATCATTTAGAGGTTGAAGTGTAATTACTTCCTGTCCTAAATCCCAAATATGACCATTTTAGGAAAAGTAGTGCTTAACGTAAATGAAAAGTACTAAATCTAATAATAAAATTCAACATGAAGGATTGCTTACGGATATCATTGGTGCCTCCCTCCCGACACATTAAACCATTAACACAGGTGGGGTTTGGCACCATTTTTACAAATTTCTTACCGTATTGTTCTTTCTTTATTTTAGAAACAAACTCAAATGAATACTCTCCATATTTTGATCAGGAAAAAGTTAGGTAATAGGGCAGCCCCTTCCCAAAATTCCTATAGTGTCTGGTACGCCCAAAATAATCTTGTTTCACAAAAAAAGTTCCACAGGAATTTTTACCGAGCTCTAAGGATCGAAATATAAATTAAAAAGGTGCCGGAACCATAGAAGTGTTACATATTAACGAACTTGATATAAGTTCATGGGTTTTTAAACTTTAATCGGTGTACAGGTATTATATAATTTGATAGTATTAATTTTGTTATTTTAGTAATTTATTCCTATTATTAGGTTAAAAGTTACACTATGAATGCAATTCTATTTAAATATTCATAATTCAAAGTAACTATAGCCTGCCATGTACTTAAGTTAAAATCACGCAAGACCTATTAATAAAAGAGGTGATTAAGCTGTTTGTGTAATGATTCAAAAGGTGTTGGCAACTGTAGATTGGTGGTTTTATTGGATATTTCCAAGTTAAGATGCGAATAGTTATATATCAAAATTTTTAAAAATAGAAGATATTCATTTTTGGGATCTGTTTTAAATTATTGGAGGTATATGATGGGCTTTTTTCTTTCATTGAATTTATCAAAAAAATTAGTTTTAACAGTTAGTTTCTTATTATCTTTACTTATTGCTATATTTACCATTGATTCCTATCAAAATTACAAAAATATGATGATTGATCAGAAAAAATCTCAAGCACTTAGGGTGATCCAAACAGTTGACGCAACTTTAAATAGTAATGTGACACCACAGATATTTCAAGAAAATTTAAATCGACTAAAATCACTTCAAAAAGATATTGAAGAATTTGATGTTTACCAACTAGATGGAGAAACTGCAATTGCTTCTATTGATCCGAAAAATATTGGAAAAAAAGCGGATCCTGAAGATTTGAAGGCTGCCAAACAAGATAAAGAAGTAATAATTATTGAAGCGGATACCATTGATGTTACCGCACCTTTTCATGTGAATGGCGAAACCAATTTTGTCGCAGGTGTTAAATTTTCAATGAGTAATGAATTAAGAGAGATTAATCGTAGTCTTATAAAACTTCTAATGCTTGGATTGGGTTTGATCCTGGCAGGAATTATTTTGACATTAGTTTTTACCAAAAGACTGATCACTCGCCCACTTTTAGCAGTAAATAAGCAGTTAAAGGAAATTGCTGATGGTGAGGGTGATCTTACTCGTGAAATAAATTTAAAATCAAATGATGAGATAGGCCAATTGGCTCAATCCTTTAATAAAATGAGCGGTAATCTGCGTAACATTATAATACAAGTAAAGAAAAATACTGAATTAGTGGCTACTTCAGCAGCACAATTAACTGCCAGTTCAGAGCAATCTAATAGAGCAAGTGAGCAAATTAATACGGCTATTCAAGAAGTAGCAAGCGGCTTAGAAAAACAAGTTGAGAGTGCTGTTAGTGCAAACCAAGTGGTAATGGAAATATCTCGTGGAATGGATCAAACCGCTTCTTCCATTCAAGCAGTAGCAGATTCTTCAGGAACTGCGAATGAGAAGGCTACAAATGGGAGGCAGTTGGTTATACAAACAACGGAACAGATGAGTAAAGTACAAGATACTGTAAATCAAATTGCTCAGGTAGTTTTGACTCTTGGAAATAAAACTAAAGAAATTGACCAGATTATTGGTTTGATTACCCAAGTCGCGAGTCAAACTAATCTTTTAGCCCTCAATGCAGCCATTGAAGCTGCAAGAGCTGGAGAACATGGTAAGGGGTTTGCAGTAGTAGCAGATGAGGTTCGCAAATTAGCTGAACAATCGGCAAAAGCTACAGATCAAATTCGTCAATTGATTGAAGAAATTCAGTCAGAATCTGATAAGGCAGTGTCTACTATGAATCAAGGCACTGAAGTGGTAAAACAAGGAATTGATATGGTGAAGCAAACTGGTGATTCGTTCAATAGTATCGTAAGGATGGTTCAAGATATTTCGGGACAATCGCAGGAAGTTTCAGCAATTGTAGAAGAATTTAATGCTAGTTCGATAAGCTTGGTTCAAGGTATGGAAGCCATTTCTAATATTTCTATACAATCCTCTGGAAATACGCAAAATGTTGCAGCAACAGTAGAAGAACAAACTGCATCTATGGAGGAAATTACAATTTCAGCAACTTCACTCTCTAAAATGGCAGAAGAACTACAAGAAGCAGTTGGAAAGTTTAAAGTGTAATTGGAAAAAGGTGCCGAAAAAAGTGGCCTTTCACCACATATGGTGGTGGAAGGGGACTAGTGAGGGTTTAACATGTTTGTGTGTCTGCACTCTCTGGTGTAGTAACAGATTAGTGTACTTGGTGTCAGCAAAGGAGCCTATGAATCTTGAATCTAATTTTGGTGCCATACCCCCACTACATTAAAGCGTTAGCATAGGTGGGATCAGGCACCATTTTTTCGATACGTTAAAGCAAAAATATTGGTGGTGCCAGGCACTTTTTTCCCCAGAAAGGCCCCGATAAGCAGGAGATCATTGTTTATCCGTCAAAAAAACACTTTTATCCGTCAAACTAATTGGTTTATCCGTCAAAAATTTATTATATCCGTCAAAACAATGTAATCTCAGCGTCAGGCACTGTCCGTGGGCAAATTGAAAGATATGTATGTGTGGGATGGATTTTAAGTGAGATCTGATGGATGATCTACACATGTTAATAAAACTTTGGTGCGACACGTTAAAGCGTTAAGATAGAGATTAAAATTAATAAATAAGCTTTGATATAGTTAGGAAGGCTGATAATCTACTGCTGAAGTTAACTTTTTATAAGCTTTTGAATTTTTTGGACAAGGGAGTCCCAACTGGTGCACAGCAACTATCCGTTGAAATCAACAGGCAGGTTTAGTATAGCCTATCGAAAAAAGAGATATATTTTAAGTTGTTTTATCGATAATATGAATGATAATTGGGTTTTTTATTATTTATAATGTTATTAGCTCAACATTTGCCAATCTATTTTCAATATATTTATGATTAGTTTTTTATTTATATATAGTTGGGCAAGGTAAAGACAAGTCGTAGGGAGGTTACTCTTTTATAATTTAACAGAATAAGTGTTTTTTTTTTTGTTTTAAAAAATTGTCGAAAAATGTAAAAGGGAGAGAAATAACATGAAATTAAGAAATAATTATTTTAAACTGTTCATTTTAGCTATTATTGCAGTTTTTGGTTTAGCTGCCTGTTCTTCAAATACAACTCAACCAGCTAAAAAAAATAACAAGGAAAAAGTTCAGGAAGTAAGTAAGGATAATCCTATTTATGTTGATAAGAAAAATAAAGTAGTTAAAGTTTATGCAACGGTTAATGGGAAGTATTTAGTAACCCCAACTCGTCACGGATTAAATTGGGTTGGAGGAGCATATGGTGACCAAGCAGTATTAAAAGCTTATGCCAACCCGTTAAAGTTTAATGAAGCATTGATTGAGATTGGCGGAGTTCCTGCTGTCGAAAAAGGCGGCGATACAAGCAAAGAGTTTAAGATTACTGCTGATGGCGGCAAGGTTATCAAAGGGGACCAAGTAAAGGTGTCTATTACTTGGGCAGATGCGAAAAAAGTGTATGACATCAATGAAGTAATGGTTGATTCGACTGGAAAGAACCTAGATTATCGTTTTGGTGGCAACTATGACACACAAATGGCAAAAATGACTGGCTGCTATATGTGTTTTGATAGCTGTCCTGCTGGTATTACAAGTAATGCAAATCAACCTGTCGGTACATTCCAAAGTGGAAAAGCACAATTCCATGGCAATGCGAAAGTCCTTCCTAAGGATGGTACTCCTGTTGTCTTAACTTATTCGATTGTGAAATAACAGGTGATATCATGATAAATATAATGAATATTGTTATTCGATTAGCTGCAGCATTATTCCTATTCTTTCTGATTGGAATGGCGCTTGATCTGATCATCATTCAATCTACTTGGATTGATATGCGTTTCGACAGTGAGTACTTTATAACGATTTCTATTTTGACGTGTCTATGGTTCTACTTTTTGAGTGTTTTTTTAAATGCTAAAAAATTTGCTTACTGGGAATCAAAACGGAAAAGCATTGTGATTTCCATTCTCAGCATTGCTATTATCCTGTTCTTCACAATAAAAGATGGGAGTTTTACGATAATACCGGCATATGCAGCAAGAAAAGCATTGTTCCTAGAAGACGTTTTATCTTTAGATGGGATGAATAACCTTTTAATAATCATGTTTGTTTTAGGGCTTACAGCCCTTGTATTCTCCTTTAGTAAAGTACCAAAGCTCCAAAAAAAAGGTCCTAATAACTGGAATAACCTTTCAAGACTTCGAAAATTTGGGATGATGTTTTTATTTGGAATCATTACTTTCTTTTTGTTGCTCTACTTAGGACAGGGAGAAATCCAAGATTCGATTAATAAATCAATTAGCTTTTTAAAAGATGCTGATGTATTAGGGTTCAAGGATTACTTACTTTCATTTGGGCCGCTTGCAGTAGTTGTTTCAGCCCTTTTAATGGTATTTCAATCCATTATTGCTCCGCTTCCGGCTTTCGTCATTACGTTTGCGAATGGTCTTTTATTTGGCTGGGTTTTTGGTGCTGTTTTATCATGGAGCAGCGCCATGCTTGGTGCGATCATTTGTTTTTATATAGCTAAATTTTTAGGCAGGCCAGTTGTAGAGAAAATGGTAACGAAAAAAGCTTTAAGTTGGTGGGATCAATTTTTTGCCAAGTATGGAAAACAGGCTGTCTTTATTGCAAGGCTTTTACCGATTGTATCCTTTGATTTGGTGAGCTATGCTGCAGGTGTAACATCTATTTCATTTTGGCAATTCTTTTGGGCTACAGGGCTGGGCCAATTGCCAGCAACCATTCTGTATTCTTACCTAGGTCAAAATGCGACGAGCACTGTAAAAATCTTATTCTTTATGTTCACGATTGTGATTGCTTTAGCTGTAATCGGGATGATTATTCGGCCTAAGTGGAAGGCAAAAGGCAAAAGCAAACAAGGAGATCATCTTTAATGTCTTCTTTACCAAACAAAACAAAAAAAGCACAAACCCAATTGTTGATTAGGATCATTGGAAGTATCAGTTTAATTTTGTGGATTCTCCATATGATTGAATGGGATAAAATGTTAGAAGTGGTCAGGAAGGGATCAATGCCATATTTTATGGCAGCCTTCCTGGCTATTCAATTGACAGTGGCATCAAGTGTATGGAAATGGAAATTACTTGTTGACTCTTCATTAATCAAAGTTGAAAGAGAAAACGCCTCATTAAATAAATTGGGGCGTTTCTATTATATTGGATTATTTTTTAATAATTTTTTACCAGGAAGTGTCGGCGGGGATGTCGTAAGGGTTTACTATTTAGGTAGGATTACAGGGATTCCATCTGCTGCCGCATCGGTGGCGTTTGAACGGTTAACTAGCGGGATTGCTCTTATTGGAATTGCCATTGTGTCCATTTTTTCTGTAAAAACATCAAAATCAGTTGTTTTATCCGTTTTATTGATAACTGGAGTATGCTTGATTCTTTTTATCATCGCAGGCAAATGGATGAAAAAAACAAATACGAAAGAGAGTGAGCAGGCTAAAGAAAATCCAACAAGAATGGGTAACATGCTATTTTTAGTGAAAGGTTCACTTGAAAAAATGGTTTCAACAGCGGAGACTTATCGCAGGAATGGATTTAACTGGTGGCTGTCAATTGGAGTTTTGTCAATCCTGTTTCAGGTTGGCTTGGCGTGGATTAATCAATTATTATTTTTATCCTTGGGAATTGATTTACCTTGGCTGGAATTATTAATGATTATTACACTGATTTCTGTCATTACTATGCTCCCTGTAAGTGTAAATGGATTTGGCGTACGCGAGGGCTGTTATATATTTTTCTTCAATGAGCTAGGGGTTCCGAGTGAAATTGCGGTCTCTGTTTCACTATTGTTTTTCTTTCTTGTTACTTTATCGAGTTTAGCAGGAGGATTATTCTGGATGTCAGAAAGGGGGAGAAATGATGAAGCTATCCGGAAACAGGTTGATTGAGTCGATTGTTGGTTATCGAGCTAAGTATATGATTCATACGAATAAAGGCAGTATTCCATTTACTAAATTTACGAAGCCTGCAAATGAATCCGTTGTTGCACTTATTACAACAGCAGGTGTTCATTTAAAAAGCCAGCCTGTGTTTGATGTTGATGCAGGTGATCCTACAATTAGACTAATCCCCAGGGCAACTGAGGATAAGGATTTAATGATTAGTCATACACATTTTGATCGGAGTGATGCCGATCAAGACATTAACTGTGTTTTTCCATTAGCACGACTTCGGGAACTAGCTGCTGAGGGAATCATCAAGGAGGTTGCGGCTAACCATTATGGTTTAATGGGGTATATTCCAAATACAGCTCCTCTTCTTGAAGAGTCCATTCCGTTCATTGTTCAGCAGTTACAAAATGATCAAGTGGATGCTGTCATTTTAAATCCTGGCTGATATATATGCCATCAATCCGTGGGATTGATTCAGAATGCAGTTGAACAGGCTGGGATCCCGACTATTTCTATTTCACACCTAGTTGATCTAACCAAAAAGGTCAGGGTTCCAAGGGCAATGCATTTACGTTTCCCTTTAGGACGTAGCTATGGGAAGGCGGGAGAAACAGAATTTCAAAGGCGGATTCTCCTAGATGCTATTCATTACTTGGGGGAAATCGCAGAACCGGAAACGATTATAAAACTTCCATATAAATGGAAAGGAAAAAGGGCAAAATGAGCATGCAATTAGCTAGAAAAATGCAAAAGCTACTTTGGCATACAAGATGGATTCTTTTAGTTGGAATCATGCTTTATAACCTGTATAGTTTTTTTTCAACTCTTAATTTAGAATTATATTTACGCGTGCATGGTTTTGGATTTGCTTTGTATTTTTGCCTCGGATTATTAGAGGGGTATTTTGAATGTAAAGGAAGTTGTAAACAGAAGTGATGATTAAAATAAAACAAATTCTTAGTGTAGTAATGATGTTTATTTTCATCTTATCAGGGTGTTCCAATAGTTCTAAGGATGTAAGTCAACAAAGTAATAAAAATATTTTAAATAAAGATTGGAAAAGTATCGCGGACCAGGCAAGTGGAACGAAAGTTAACTTTTTTATGTGGGGCGGGGACGAAGGAATTAATCAATATATAGATGATTGGGTTGCCCCCCGTTTGAAGAAGCAATATAATATTGAAGTAAAACGCTATCCAATGGATGCAAAAGAGTTTATTAATAAGTTAATGGTTGAAAAAAGGGCCGGGAAAAAATCCGGTGAGATGGATGTTCTTTGGATCAATGGGGAAAATTTTAAAACAGCCAAAGAACAAAATTTGTTGATGGGCCCAATTACGAAGGTTTTACCTAACTTTAACCAGTATGTAAATGTGGACAAGGCTGATACGAAGTATGACTTTGGGTTTCCTACGGAGGGGTATGAAGCTCCCTGGGGAAAGGTACAATTTGTTTTTGCCTATGATTCAAACAAAATCTCTCAACCTCCAAAATCGATTGATGAGCTGTTGGATTGGGTAAAGAAATACCCTGGGAAGTTTACTTATCCTGCTCCACCAGATTTTACAGGCAGTGCATTTATCCGCCATGTCTTACATGAAAAAAGTAAAAACTACAATGCGTATTTAAATAAATATGATGAATCATTAATTAAAAATGATGCAAATCAAGTATGGAAAGTTTTAAATGAAATGAAACCATATTTATGGAGAGAGGGAAAATCATATCCCCAGTCATTGTCACAATTGGAACAATTGTATACGAACGGAGAAGTATGGATGACAATGGGCTATGATGAAGCAAATGCCTCAAACTTAATCAAAAAAGGTGAATTTCCTGCCTCTACGAAAACTTTTGTACTTGATAAGGGAACTCTATCAAATACTCACTTTTTGGCTATTCCTTATAATGCTCCAAACCCTGCAGGGGCTTTGGTTCTCATTAACTTCCTTTTATCACCTTCTGCACAGCTGGAAAAGATGGATCTAAAGTATTGGGGTGAAAATACATCACTCTCTGTAGATCGGTTGTCGGAAAAAGATAAGAAAACAATGGATGCTATCGATAGAGGGCCGGCAACTCTTTCCCAGGAAGAGTTAGCAAATCATCGCGTACCTGAAATTGGTGCCGAATATGTCCAATGGCTTGACCGAGGATGGATGGACAATGTTGCGAATCACTAAGAATACCTTTCAAATAAAAAAATATAAAGGGCTGTTGGGGCTTCTCCCAGCCCTTTTGTTTATGTTGTGCTTTTTTATTGGTGGAATATTGCGGTCCCTTTATTTAAGTGTTAACAGTCAAACAGGGATGACCTCGTTATCACATCATGATTCGTTTTGGGCCTATAAGGAGCTTGCCAATCTCTCATTTGCCCATTCGCTTGGAGTAACAGCAGGAATAGCCTTATTGACCGCCCTGTTAGCGGGGATGATTGGCCTGCTTGCTGCGTTGTTTTTAGCTGCACGTTCATATCGATGGAAGTGGGTCTATATTCTACTCCAACTACCGATGGGAATCCCTCATTTATTAGCTGCCTATATCCTGATGCAAGTATTTATGCAAAGCGGTTGGTACTCACGGTTTGCCTTTCATTTAGGTTTAATCGATTCATTTGAAAATTTTCCAATCCTCATTCATGATGACTGGGGTATCGGCGTCATTCTGGCTTATCTATGGAAAGAAGTTCCGTTTATCGTCCTGCTCATTTATCCGTTCATTTTGAAATTACTTTCAGACTGGAAGGAGACATCGGCATCATTAGGAGCTTCCCTTACGCAAACTGTTCTTTGGGTTATCGTTCCGATGCTCATGCCGATATGGGCAGGAGGTATGTGGGTGGTCTTTGCATTTACGCTTGGAGCCTATGAGATTCCGGCTTTATTGGCACGAACATCTTTTGGGTCGGTCCCGGTAATGGCATGGCAGGAATACTCCCAGTTTGGATTAGACCGTCAGCCGATTGCCATTGCCATGAATATGATTTTAGCAGTGATCTCACTTATTACAGGCATCATTTTAATCTATTTGCAATTGAAGTGGTATAAACAGGGGAGAAGAGTATGGTGAGAAAGATTAAATTATTAAGAAAAACCAATACCTCTTTCATCATATTGCTTAGTTTATTCCTGTTTCTTCCATTTATCCCTTTGGTCATATGGAGCTTTACGAAACAGTGGCCATGGCCATTGTTAATGCCCGAAAAGATGAGTTGGGAGTCTTGGCATTATCTTTTTTCGGATAGTGGGATGGCTATTTCGGGGTTAAATAACAGCTTAATCGTAGCAGTACTGACACTCATCGGGAATTTGATTTTTGGATTACCGGCAGCGAAGGCATTAGCGCAACATGAATGTAAAGGAAAAATAGCAGTATTTATCATCCTGCTCTCACCATTGTTTATTCCCTATACGGTTTCTATCATTGGGATGCACGATCTCGCTTTAAGATTAGAATTTTTGAATCCTTATATTAGTGTGGCTCTTGGACATCTAATCGTGACCTTACCATATTTTATCGCGACAATATGGTTTCAGTTTCGATTAATTGGACGGAAAATTCAAGAAGCTGCCAGCCTGCTTGGGGCGAATGCATGGAAAATCTTTTGGCTGATCGAATTTCCTTTACTTCGACCATCTATACTATTAGGCAGTTTATTAGTGGTGATCATCTCACTAAGTCAATATTTGCCGACATGGATTATGAGTGGAGGAACTTTGTTAACACTTCCGCTCGTTATATTTCCATATGCAAGCAGCGGAAGCTCCTCTTTGGTGTCTGCTTATAGTCTTTGGTTCTTTTTGCCTGTTTTCTTACTGTTGGTGATCTATTTGCTTTTAATAAAGGTAACAGCTAGAAGAAAGTCTTAATCCAGGAAGGAGGGAGAACATGCTCCTAAAGCAGATTAACATTCATTACCAGGAAGCGAATATCATTACTGATTTTGAATTGCATATTCAATCAGGTGAAATTTTTGTGTTAATGGGGCCGTCAGGTAGTGGGAAAACTACGCTTTTAAAAGGAATAGCTGGATTAGTACCTATCGCTTCAGGTGAGCAATGCTGGGAAAATGGCACCGGGACAGTAGGGATGGTTTTTCAAGAGCCACGGCTATTTCCTCATTTAACGGTGCTTGAAAATATCTCATTTGGCTTACGTGTGCAAGGTGTCCCCCGGAAAGAAAGAACGGTACAAGCAGGTGAATTTTTAAAAATTTTGCAACTCGATGGTTTGGAGGACAGATACCCACATCAGCTTTCGGGTGGACAGCAGCAGCGAGTCTCCTTGGGAAGGACATTGATTCTAAAACCGGATCTCCTCCTTTTGGACGAACCGTTTGCATCATTGGATACACCTTTAAGACTAGAGCTGATCGACTGGTTATATCATTTTCAGAGAGAGAACCAATTCTCGATTATTTGGGTCACTCATTTTTTAGATGAGGCGTTTTCGGTGGCAGACCGGATTGGTATTATGATAGAGGGATCTCTAAAGCAGGCTGGGAGGCCAGCAGAACTTTACCAACAACCTTCCTCTGAGAAAATAGCATCTTTTTTATCTCTACCAAACCGTCTTACTCGGGAACAATGGCAAAAATGTTTTCAATGCGATTTATCAACCCTCCCTACAAAGGAAAGAGGCTGGATCCCTGCTAATGGTTTACAACTTATTGATAAACAGTTACTACCTGAAATCAGCAAAGAAGAAAAACTACTAGGTTTTATTTCAGGAATCGTTATAAAAATTATACCTGGAAATGACGGATTTTCTGTTATCGTAAAATCTGATGATTGTTTATTAGAGATAAATAGTATTGAATGGAACTCCATTCCTGAATTGAATGAGGAAGTATACATAAAAATACCTTTTGAGCGGATTATTTGGTATCATCAATAATTTAAAGTAAGGGAGGGAAAAGCGATGCTCGATACCCATGGACGAGCTGTAGTACAGCCCATTATTTCGAAAACAGCATTCGTTTTTTTAAAAATGGGATTAAAAGCTAACCATGTAACCATTATTGCTTTTTTAATCGGAATTTTTGCCAGTGTCCTTGTTTATTTAAAACAGCCAGTTGCAGGGGTAGCTGTTCTTTGGCTTTCAGGTTTCCTTGATGCAGTGGATGGAAGTATGGCAAGAAGGAGTAAAACTTCAACACCTTGGGGTACTGTCTTAGATGTTACACTTGACCGTATTGTAGAGGCGGGAATTCTAGTTGCCTTAGCGTTTCGGCATCAAGATCCATCGGTTTTATTATGGTTTCTTTTCCTTGCTATTTCTATCATTTTTACAATGACTGTTTTTTTGACCGTTGGTGCATTATCGGAAAAAGAGAGCATGAAATCATTTTATTATCAGCCTGGCCTTGCAGAACGAACCGAGGGGTTTATCTTATTTTCTCTTATGGTTCTTTTCCAATCCCACATCGTGTTTTGGACCATTGTCTTTCTAATCGTTGAAATCATTACTGGATTACAACGATTAATCGAAGCCTATAAAATACTCAAGTAAAAAAAAGGGCCTGACCCCGCATGCGGTGGTGTGTTAAAATGTGTCTTTTTTGGAATGTGACTAGATAGGTTTTACAGGTTTGTGTGCCTGCACTCCCAGGCTTAGTAACAGATTAGTGTTCTTGGTGTCAGGAAAAAAGCCTATGAATCCAGAATCTAATTTTGGGGCATTAACCCCGACACGTTAAAGCGGTAACATAGGTGGGGTCAGGCACCATTTTCTTTGCTCAACAAAAAAAAGGAATCAATATTTCTATTGATTCTCATTATGAGTCGGCATTGATTTTCCGGTAGAGTTGACAACGGATAGCGGATTTAATTTGTTGGCAAGATGTAAAACGGCTTTGGATAAAAGAAAACCCAAAATCAACGTGATGCAAAAGGTAAGAAGTGAGCCAATTGTTCCTAGTTTTTCAATCATGAGATGGATAATGCCAGCAACCTGTACTGTCATAATCGAGAGAGAATTCCACAAGCTGTGGCCTCGGACTTTTTCCATCAATTTAAATGAGGAAACGTCATTCGTTTCTGCATCGGCTGCTTGGTGAATCTCTTTCAGTCTGCGTAGGATGATGGGGCATAATGCCATCATCACAATGAGCATCACGAAAGAAACATCAATCCAAGGGAACTCCCAACCCCAACGTGAGAAGGATAGATAAATAGAAGTAACCAGAATTAAGACAATGCTAAAGAACCAAAATTGTCCCATTTTCATGGCCCAATAGGAACAAATCCACATTGCTTTTGTTTCTTTTGAAAAGACCATTCTCATCATGTTCAAAAAAGTTATCACTGCTGCTGAAAATACACATATAGAACCGAAAAAATGGAAAATGAAAAACGTATTATACATTATAGCCTCCGACTTCTTATTACTAGTATTTTAACAAGAAGAAAAAGGTTAAACAAAGCATTTTTTCTCTCGCTTTAAAAAAGGGGCCTAACTCCACATATAGTGGTGTGTTAAAACGAACTTTTTTAAAATGGGACTAGTGAAGGTTTAACATGTTTATGTGCCTGCACTCCTTGGTGTAGTAGCGGATTGGCAGGGAAAAAGCCCATGATTCTAAAATCTAATTTTGGTGTCATACTCCGATACGTTAAAACAAAAATATAGGTGATGCCAGGCACCCTAGAAATGCCCCGATACGCAGAAAATCATTGTTTATCCGCCAAAAAACCACTTTTATCCGTCAAACTAGGTGATTTATCCGTCAAAAATTTATTATATCCGTCAAACGAATTTATCCGATAATAATATTATTCCCCACCTCCAGAACCAACACCACCCTACGACATAGTGGTGTCTGAATACGCCTTCCGTAAAATGCAAAATAAAAAACGCCAAAGTAAAGAAAATCAGAGCCGAAGCTGCCTAATAAGCAACACAATCAGGGATTTTACTTAAAAATAAAAACATCGGTAAAAAAATACCGATGTTTTTTACTTTTAAAGTCTACCGAATTCAATAATCAACAAAAGAAAATAATTGATATTTATAAATATTATTCTTCCATTAATTCGTGACAATAGCCGTTATTTGTAGCATAAATATCATACCATTTGTGCTCCGGGGTTTTAAACCACTCGGAGTGAGATAAATAGATAATATGTCTTAATTTACCTTCTGCATCTAGGAAAGATTTAAAAATTTTATAATTTTCTTTTTCAAACGTTTTTTCAATATATTGTTTAATTTCTTCTCTTCCTATACTTTTTAAATATTCTATATCCTTTTTATGTAGTTCTTTCAAATCATTAATAAAAACAAATAAACATAATACCAAAAGTATATAAAGTAGTATTTGAACCAAAGCAACTTCCTCCTAAAATTTTATCGAGAGATTATTACGAACATATAAGACTCTAAAACTTGTTTCTAAAAAGTAGGCTAAATGCTGCAAATCTTGTTCCTGTCATCATCCTTTTTTTTAAAAATATATACATGAAAATTGTACATCATATTTAAAAAAGAGGTGTTACAAACATTTGAACAATAATCAACAAAATTACCATTCTCAGCTTAAAATCTATTGTAAACTTTTGCATTTCAATAATAGGTCCTCACTCATAATTTTCCGACTTCCTAAAAATGGTTCGTAGGCCAATTTTTGGTGGGAATTTCTCGCGGTTTATGTATGCTGTGAACTATCTGTAAGGAGAAACAGTCTATGAACTTGGAATCATAAAGGAAAATCAAAGAACTAGAGGTGATGAGTAGAGGTAAGATCATTCTTAAAGTCTAAATAAAATTCGCAACAAATAGAAAGACTGGCTCAATTTAGTCAATTAGTATCGACTTTTTGAGCCAGTCTTTTGAGATTAGTTTCTTATTCTATTAATAATATGGATACCCTGCATATGGGTAGGGAGCTGGGTAAGGGGTTGGATATGGAACCGGATATGGGTAAGCTGCTGCTGATGATAATGCTCCAAGCGTTAGTCCTCCTAACACGCCCCCAAGAAATGGTGTGCCGAAGCCTCCATATCCATAGTGTCCCCCATAACCGCCGTGATGACCTCCATAGTAACCACCGTGACCACCAAAACCACCAAAACCACCGTGTCCTCCGTATCCACCATGACCTCCGTAATGTCCCCCATGGTGTCCCCCGAAAGCTGGTCTTTGATTTATCATGTAAATACATCTCCTTTTTTTCAGTAAATACTTTAATTCTTATGGTATTCAAGCCTAATTTTTAGCAAAGAAGAATAGTCCTTCGTAATGTACTGTATGCATGATAAGTGTCCAATGAATGGGCGTGTGAATAAAATTTAGTCAATAACCTAAATCTAATCTATCTAGCAACATTGAAAAAAATAATAAAACTTGATCTTAATCAAGTAATAATGATAATCGTTATCATATACTAAAGGATAATATCGAATCATTATGAAAAATCAAACGAACGGAAATCAACAGGCAAATTTAATAGAGCCAAACATTAAGGTGAAAAGGGGAAAATATGCGAACTCTAATATTTCAAGGATATTTGTGGAGTTATATTTTAAGTAAACTAAACAAAACATTTACCATAAATAGATTAAGTAAAGCTGGTAAGAACAAAGAAAAAGGTGAACTAATAAATAAGGTCGTTTTAAAATGCACAAAAAAACTAGTTGAAATTTCAGGTGCCGAAGTATTAGTTTCAGGAACAGAAAATGTTCCTTTAAATGAACCCGTTTTGTATGTTGGGAACCATCAATGCAATATGGATATTCCCCTTTTATATTCAACAGCACCTCAATCTATGGCATTTGTTGCAAAAAAAGAGATGGAAAAAATTCCTTTTTTGGGATATTGGATGAAAGAGCAAGGCTGTGTGTTTATCGATAGAGGGAATGCTCGTAGTTCCTTAACAGCTATAAACCAAGCCATTGGTAATTTAAAATTAGGTCATTCAATGGCTATTTTCCCAGAAGGAACTAGAAGTAAAGGTCCACAAGTTGGAGATTTTAAATCAGGTAGTTTAAGAATTGCTATGAAAGCGGGAGTTAAAGTCATTCCTGTTTCCATTAAGGATTCTTACAAATTGATCGGGAAAAAGGGGAAAAATAAAGTTACCAAGGTCTCTTTGCATTATTCTGAACCTATTGATTCAAAAAACTTTAAAGATACAAACGAACTAGCTGCAGAAGTCCTAGCACAAATTGAAAAACATTTGTAATTAGGTCTGGCACCACTCACGGAAGGGACCTGACCCCACATTCACTAAAATTATAAAGTAAAAAAAGGTATAATTCACTCAGGCAATGAGGTACTATACCTTTTTTTCATTGATTATGTTGTAGTGCAAGTTTGATTTTGACAATCTGTTGATTGGAGTGGAAGGTGCGAAAGGACCGCGTTCGCTGAGCACCTGGAGCGGAAATCAACAGGCATGTTTAAAAGAACTTTCTAATTTAGGGGGCTTTTTCTTTACCCTCTAATGACAGGGGCGATTGATTATGGTATCCAAATTAAACTGCTATGTAGTCAATGCAAATTCTCTTTGGTTTGATTTGTGATCTGGATGGTGTCTGATTCCTCAATGATTTTAAAGCATCTTTCTAATGGAGGCATATTATCTTTTAAAATGATTTCTCTTAATTGCTGTGCCTTTTGGCGTTTATTGTTAAAAGCACTTTCCTTCATATTAATAATGAATGAATGACCGAAAGTGGTTAGCACCTCTGTTTTCTGAACACCTTGTGCTTTGGTTCTAATGACATGATAAAGATTGAACCATACACAATTTTTCTTTTTAAAAGATTTGGTTGGAAATAACCAGATGTCTTTGTTTTCATTTATTTTGATAGGGTACATCTTCATTGGACCAAGAATATGTTTGGAGCCTTGAAGTGCACCGCTGAAGCTAGAGCCATAGTTTAATAATGTCTTATCAATTTGATCGACAGGTGATTCATTCACCACAAATGAGTTCACTCCTTCAATCACTCTTGTACAAAGGTTACCCCATTTATCATACTCTCCAGTAAACAGGACTGTATTTTCATTAATCACATGATCATTGATCTCCATATAATAGTCTCCTTATATATTGCTCTTCTAGCAATATATCCAATTTTATCTAACTGAATAAAGTGAAAGGAAGTAGCATGAACTAATTCGACAACGACTGTGAGAATCATTTGTACAGTTTCAAAGAAATCTAGTTTGTTATGGAGCAATCTTGGAGAAGCTAATCAGAATATATAACCATAAATTCTGCTAGCGTATAAGGGAACTACGCCTCTGTCATCGCTTTAGGGGCTCAACAATCGGCAAGTTTTCTTTATTTGCATTAATAAGACAATATGCATTTTCAAATGGAGTTAAAATGAGGTATGTCCGGAATCTTCGGTAGCAAAAGCCTATGTTCCATCGTAAGACTTGCTTTTAAAAATTTATCGGATAATTAGCCTTTTATTGGTAAAAAAGACCCATGTAATCATTCCTTCTTATTCTAGCAACAGCCTCCTTTTAGCATTCGATAAACCGTAACAGAATATTCATAATATTCTATTGACACCATTATAAACATATTAATTATGTAAAGTAAATCAATTTTTGTAAAAAAAGTAGAAATTTCCCAAATTAATTTTATCTTTATTTTTGAAACACAATCATTTCTAGATTCTCCATTACATAGATCAAGAAAAAGCCAGATATCTAAACAGCTGTATCCCAATTAATATGGTTCGTGCATGAAATTGCTAAAAGTCGACATCAAATGTGAATTTTGACAGTAAAAAGCGACTAATAATATCAATTTTTGCATTCAAATGTGAAAGGACGAAATTCGATGTATTCCTGTTTTCCAGGTATGTTAAAGCTACCCGGGAATACATTGGAAAGCGCGCTATCCTGAAGGGATTCGCAAGTGGAAAGCTTTGATCAATTAGCTATACAGTACAAGCCAATGATACACAAAATCATCCATTCACTAGGAATTTATAAAAATTTCGAAGAATTCTATCAAATTGGGTTAATTGGGCTATGGGATGCAAAAGAATGCTTTGAAGCTGAAAAAGGAGGCTTCACAAATTACGCCTATTCGTATATTAAAGGCAGGATTTTAAGTGAATTAACAAAGTCTAGTAAACTGGAAGAAAGAAATGTCTATCCGAAGGAGGAATATTGGGAAACGGTCGAAGACACCAACTTTGCACGGCCATTTGAAAAAGAAATCTTACTCACTTTTTGTGATCATTTAACTCAAAAAGAAACAACATGGGTGATAGATTCCTTCCACCATTGCTTGTCTGTAAAGGAAATCGCGAAGAAAGAGGGAGTATCGATCTCGGCAATTAAGCAGTGGCGAAAGGGAGCTGTGCAGAAATTAAGAGAGAGTCTGTTCTTTTGTGATTGAGCGGGGATTGGCTGATTGCATTCTTGTAAGTTGGTATTCTACTGGTCCATGGCACCGAATCTAGAAAATTAGTGTTTGACCACCACATCTGTGGAAATGAATGATCGATATTGGTGCCTGTCAAAACTCGAGTAATCTTGTTGCACCGCTAAGTTCCTATGTATGCCATTTAATCAAAAAAATCACTTCCGAAGTCGGGGAGTGATTTTTTCCGATTGGGGATTTAAAATACAACACTATCAATGAGTAGAAACAGAAAGCCAGAGCTATTTTTTAGCTAAGCAGAATGTATATCCATAAATTCTACTAGTGCATAAATGGCAACTACGCCTAATCATCGCCCTGAGGTGCTCGATAATCGGTGATTTTTTAAAAAAATAGATGAGCAATTGTAGCTGCCATAATTATAGTATTAAAATTTTACGAAAAAATTTGGTGAATAGTAAATTTTTATATTAAAAGCTTTAATACGGTACATTATTAGATTGATAACCTTTTAAAATATGCAAAAGAATCGTTGACATGATAAAAACTAAACTTTTATAATATAATTAATTATTAGTCTATTCTAAAAATTAACATTAGACGAAGAATTTAACACTTATGTAAATTTGGAACACATATTGGAGGTGGTAATAAAGCGTAACGCCTGATAAGGGCGTTAAAGTTTGGGATAAAGGTTAGGGTTTTGAGTTTAACAAAGCAATTTTTCCTATTTTTTATGAAAGCGCTTTTATTACTAATAAAATTTTCTAAAAGAAGAGGTATAACATGCAAAATACTCAGTTGGACCTATCTCCAGAAACTGAACAGTCTTCAAACAAATTACAAAGAAAGTTAAAAGCACGCCATCTAACTATGATTTCATTAGGAGGGGCAATTGGTACAGGGCTATTTCTTGGAAGCGGCCCAGCCATTCACAATGCTGGTCCTGGTGGAGCATTTGTTGCTTATACTGTGATTGGGATTATGGTTTATTTTATCATGACAAGCCTAGGTGAACTGGCAACATTTATGCCAGTAAGTGGTGCATTTAGTACATACGCATCCCGTTTTATTGACCCATCCTTAGGTTTTGCCTTAGGCTGGAATTACTGGTACTCGTGGGCGATGACACTTGCCGCTGAACTTTCTGCATCAACAATGGTTATGAAATTTTGGTTTCCTCACAGTTCTTCATTTTTATGGAGTTTATTGTTTTTGGTCGTCATTTTCTTACTTAACTATTTGTCTGTCAGAGGATACGGGGAAGGCGAATACTGGTTTTCCTTTATTAAAGTAGCAACGATAATTGTTTTCATTTTTGTTGGTGTGCTAATGATTTTCGGTATTATGAATGGAAAACCAATTGGTTTTAAGAACTTTACCGTTGGTGATGCTCCGTTTGCAGGTGGGATAATGGCTACTTTAGGTATCTTCATCGCAGCTGGTTTTTCCTTCCAAGGAACAGAAATAATTGGTGTTGCAGCAGGTGAAAGTGAGGATCCAGTAAAGAACGTCCCACGTGCTATACGTAGCACTTTTTGGCGGATATTCTTATTCTATTGTCTTGCCATTCTTGTAGTTGGATTAATTGTTCCTTATACTACTAGCAGTTTAACAAGCGATTCGGTTATGGTAAGTCCATTTACAATGGTATTTAAAAAGGTAGGACTTGCATTTGCAGCATCGTTAATGAACGCGATTATATTAACTGCGGTATTATCAGCAGGAAATTCAAGCCTTTATGTAACAAGTCGGATGATGTATGCAATGGCAAAAGATGGGCTTGCACCGCGTATTTTTGCCAAAATCAATAAACGGGGTGTTCCTGTTCCAGCTGTAATTGCAACGACGATTGTCGGGATGTTAGCGTTTTTTGCATCGTATTTCGGTGATGGCGTGGTTTATATTTGGCTAATGAATTCAGTGGGTGTTACCGGATTTATTTTTTGGCTTGGTATTGCAGCTAGTCATTATCGTTTCCGAAAAGCTTATGTTGCCCAAGGATATTCATTGTCGGATCTTCCTTACCGTTCTAAATGGTTTCCATTCGGTCCAATCTTTGCATTTGCGCTCTGTTTTATTGTCTTAATGGCACAGAACTATCAAGCCTTTACGAGTGATCACATTGATTGGGGAAGTGTAATTGCTGCCTATCTAGGAATTCCATTATTCCTTGTAATGTGGCTGGGTTATAAGTTTATAAAGAAAACAAAGGTAGTTCCATTGAAAGAATGCGTATTCGATTTCGATGAGCATCGAAAAGCAACAATGAAATAATAGTTCGAAAATAAAGCCCTCATTTAAGGATATCCCTTAAAGAGGGCTTTGCTTTTTGAAAATAGTTGAAACACGTAAAATTTTGCGCATGGGTCTTTACATAAGATAACACGAAAACACAACCAGCTAATCTCCGCTAGTTGTGCCTTTTATAAGCAAGAGAACCGTCCCTATGCTTCCTCCTATGCTTCCTCGTGCCCTTTTGCTTCCATGAATAATGCTTGGATGAATTTTTTAATGTTGATTCTTGTGTTTGTTGTGCCATTGTGAATTTTTCCTTCGAGCTCAAGCATTTTCATTCGCACTTGGCTATAGTCAAACAATTTGGATGAATAATGTTCAAATGTTGGGTTTCCGTAATCGATTAACCCGAGTGAAGCGATGTGCTCAAGCACTTGTTGGATCGCTCGGCGAATCCGTTGTTCACTTGCTTTTACTTCTTTCCTTTTTTCTTGGGGAGAAACGGTAGAACCGAACCTTATTTCTATTGCCCTCTCGTACAAATCTTTTAAAGGAGGGACTTCGCGAATTCTCTCTTTGTCTAGTTGATGTAAAACTGTTAAAAGATCTAACAGATCTTTTTCGCCGTTCTTACCAATAATCCCTAGTTCCAGAAAGATTGAATTTACTGATGATAGTATGGTATTTTGTTTGCTCCGCTGAACGTTCTCCGGTGAATGTTTTTGTGTCCGAGAAGTCAAGAAGTTTAATGAATTTTGAATATCATGGAGAGATTTTTCTAGTAAAACATAATCGCGCACTTTCATAAGAACACTCACTACCTCAAGCCGGTTAATAGGCTTTGTTATATAATGTTCAACTCCAAGTGAATAGGCCTCACTAATCAAATCCTTCGTTTCAACTTGAGAGATCATAATGATTTTCCCGCGGAACAATGGAGCTATTTCCCTAATTGTCTCAATTCCATCGCGACCTGGCATGAGCAAATCAATAAGGAGGATATCAACCTTTTGTGATGCAAGGGTATGGGGAAAGACTTCTGAGCCGTCCTCTGCTTCCCCCACAATTGTCCCCATTCCTTCGTCTTCAATAATATTTGACAGCATCCCCCTAATGGTGGCCGTATCATCAACAATAAAAAAGTTCACGATCATCATCCTCTTCAATTAAACTTGCTACCGGAAGCAGAATTTCAAAGGTGGTTCCAACTGATTCCATTGAATCAATCAGTTTAATTCTACCCCCGATATTTTCAATGACATTCTTAATGTATGACAAGCCGATTCCATTTGAGGCAATTCCGATTTGGTCATATTTTGTTGTAAAACCAGGTTCAAAAATAAATGGTTTGATTTTCGGAGAAATCCCGCATCCATTATCACTTATACTTATTTTGATCATTTCATCAGCTTTTTCAACGGTTAACACAATCTGCCCTTCCTGGATTATCGCTTCAACAGCGTTTGAGACAAGATTATTCATCAGGGAAAGGAGGATAAATGTCTGGTAATAAGGATGATTACCAGAAATATTTACCTTGTAATCTACCGTTTTGCCTAGCATTTCTCCGTAGTTTTTATTCGAACGAGTAATAACGGCAATAATTTCTTCTATGCTAATAAAATCATCTAATTTTTCTTTAGCCATTAATTTTGATAGACCTGCATAAATTCGCTGATTATCTTTTTTGATTTCGTGCAATTCCCCTGAAATTTTAAGTGCTGCTTGTGCATGCTCTTGATGGTTAAGATCTTTTAAATCACGATAGAGCCTGTAGCAGGCACTTGTTAACTCCTCTGCATTTTTCATGGATTTTTTCAATTGAAACATCTCTGCGTATAAATTTGAAATTAATAGTAAGATCTGCTCGGTCCGCTTTCGCTGCTCCTCTTCAGCTAATCTTGTGTCTCTTAAGATGAGAATATTGAAAAAACCAAGAACGAAGAAACTGCGAATAATAGCAACCATTACAATAATAAAGACGGTATAGGAAGTAATTTGCATATGGGTCGTGAAATGGCGAATGGAAGACTCAACCAAATTGGATATGACTTCAAGCACGATACCAAGCAATCCAATAAGAAGCGGTCGTTCATTCATATTTTTAAGTTTAAAAATATAAAAAAACAAAGCAAATATAAAGTAATAAAAAAAGACAGGAAAATGGGAATTAAATGAGGTCTGGAACTGGAATGAATCAACTTGAACTCTATCCAGAAATACTCGAAAAGTAACGACCGCACTCCCAGTTAAAAATCCAGCAATAATGGGATGGATTTTGCGTGACCATAACAATGTAAAGAAAAAAACGGATGTTCCCATGCTTATTCTAAGATCGGCACCAATAAAAGGGTAGAACTTCAACTCACCAGCAGTGGGGATAGTAACCATCATAAACAGGCAGGCTAATAATTTATCACGAATAAGATCACTTCCAATTAATTTTGATCAAATTAAAAAATTTTAAAAAATCTAAATTTATTTTTTTCGATTTTGTAGGTTCTTGTAGGTTCTTGTAGTCTGTAGAATATGATCAAAATGGGTAATAGCAATTTAACCCTTCATAAAAATGATAGGGTAAATTTGTTGAAGAAGTTTGTAATCGTTTACAGCACTTTAATCTTTGATTTCGACCATCATATTAACCTATTTTACTATAAAACTATCAAAAAATTAAATCTACTTGTAACTTTTTATTAAAGTAGGATGCTAGGATAGTCCGCATAGGAGGTGATTCGCTTAACCATTGATTAAGGAAGAGTGGTAATGATATGCATGGGTTCTCTTCCACACAATGATTAAGTAATGTTTTTATCGGTTACCTATTTGAAAGATCTGCAAGATGGCTAACAGGGGTATTCGTTCAATGGGGTTGTTTTTATCCGGCTTTCTATCAGATAAGAAGGCATCTTCTATTATGATGAAGGTTTAGGATCTTAATTTACAAAAAAACAATTATAAGCTAGGGTTTTTGAGCAAGTATAGTTTCTTGGTCACCTTACTGCTTATGGATGGGGGAAGAACAAATGAAAAAAATTAGTTTAGCTTGGCAAATTTTTATTGGCCTAGTTCTTGGTATTATTGTTGGGGCAGTTTTTTACGGAAATCCGCATGTGGTGACATACCTACAACCAATTGGAAGCGTATTCTTAAGATTAATTAAAATGATTGTTGTTCCAATTGTTATCTCGTGCTTAGTCGTTGGGGTATCGGGAACAGGAGATATGAAGTCATTAGGGAAACTCGGAGGAAAAACGCTCCTTTACTTCGAGATTATTACGACGATTGCCATTGTTGTTGGACTTTTGATAGCGAATGTTTTTCATCCTGGTACAGGGGTAGATCGCTCACAACTTGTTAAAGCAGATATGAGCGCTTATGTTACCACTGAAAAAGCAACAGCAGCACATTCTGAGATTGATACGTTTGTAAATATTGTACCAACCAATGTTGTGCAGGCATTTGCAAATGGAGATATGCTAGCTATTATTTTCTTCTCTGTTATGTTTGGACTTGGCGTTGCTGCAATTGGAGAAAAGGGTAAACCGATCATTCAATTTTTTAGGGGAACAGCAGACGCAATGTTTTATGTCACCAACCAGATTATGAAGCTTGCGCCATTTGGTGTCTTCGCGTTAATTGGTGTTACTGTATCACAATTTGGGTTGGCATCCTTAGTACCTCTGGGAAAACTTGTTATTACCGTATATGGTGCAATGATATTCTTTATTTTGGTTGTTTTGGGAATAGTTGCAAAAATTGCTGGTTATAACATCTTTAAGTTATTGGGTTATTTAAAAGATGAGTTGATTTTAGGTTATTCAACTGCAAGTTCGGAAACAGTACTTCCTAGAATTATGGAGAAAATGGAGAGAATCGGCTGTCCAAAGGCGATTACATCCTTTGTTATCCCAACTGGTTATTCCTTTAACCTTGATGGATCCACTCTATACCAAGCGATTTGTGCATTGTTTATTGCCCAGATGTATGGGATTCATTTGAGCATTTGGCATCAAATTACGTTGGTTCTTATTTTAATGGTAACCTCAAAAGGGATTGCGGGAGTGCCCGGAGTGTCGATTGTCGTTCTACTTTCTACTTTAGGAAGTGTGGGAATTCCAGTAGAGGGCCTAGCATTTATTTTAGGAGTTGACCGAATTCTTGATATGGCACGTACATGTGTAAACATTGTCGGCAACTCGTTAGCTGCCATTGTCATTTCAAAATGGGAGGGCCATAAGCCTAAGAGCCCTGAAGATCTAGAACAAGAGGCTGCCTAATTAAGTGGAGATCCACTTTCGAATGCTATTGCCATTAAAAAAAACAGACTGTTAGAGGTGTTTCGACCATGACTGAGGTTGCTGTATTAAGTGAAGTATCAAAACAACAACAAGCAGAACAAGAATCGTTAAATATGTACTACTCAACGCAAACGATCATTCATGAAGCGTTGCTGAAATTGGGTTATAAAGAAGAAATGTTTGAGTTACTAAAAGAGCCACTACGGTTTTTTTCGGTTCGGATTCCAGTGAAAATGGATGATGGTTCTGTTAAGATCTTTACAGGCTATCGTTCCCAGCATAATGATGCAGTCGGCCCGACAAAAGGTGGCGTTCGCTTCCATCCAGAGGTTGATGAAGCTGAGGTTAAAGCATTGTCCATATGGATGAGCTTAAAATGTGGTATTACCAATCTTCCATTCGGTGGGGGAAAAGGCGGAATCATTTGTGATCCACGCCAGATGTCACTTAATGAACTTGAAGCATTGAGCCGTGGTTATGTTCGAGCTATCAGCCAAATTGTAGGCCCAAATAAAGATATTCCTGCACCGGATGTCTATACCAACTCCCAAATTATGGCGTGGATGATGGATGAGTACAGCTGTCTGCGTGAATATGACTCACCAGCATTTATTACGGGTAAACCAATTGTATTAGGCGGCTCACAAGGTCGTGAAACAGCCACTGCCCGTGGTGTAGCGATCGTAATAGAAGAGGCAGTAAAGAAAAAGGGAATTGAACTTAAAGGTGCACGTGTCGTTATCCAAGGCTTTGGAAATGCAGGAAGCTACTTGGCAAAATTCATGCATGATGCCGGGGCTAAGGTGGTTGGTGTTTCTGATGTTTATGGTGCAATCGCTAATCCTGATGGACTCGATATTGATTATTTACTAGACCATCGAGACAGCTATGGAACATTCTCTAAGTTATTTTCTAGTACGATAACAAACAAAGAACTATTCGAACTTGACTGTGATATTCTTGTTCCTGCGGCTATTTCGAACCAAATTACTGAAAAAAATGCTGCAGATATTAAAGCTTCTATCGTGGTAGAAGCAGCGAATGGACCGACAACTCTTGAAGCAACGAAAATATTAACAGAACGTGGAGTTTTCCTCGTTCCAGATATTTTGTCCAACTCTGGTGGCGTCACAGTTTCCTATTTTGAATGGGTCCAAAATAATCAAGGATATTATTGGACTGAAGAAGAGGTTGATGAAAAACTCAAAAAGATCATGGTTGATTCTTTTGAAAATATTTATCATACTGCCCAAAGCCGTAAAGTCGATATGCGCTTAGCTGCTTATATGGTCGGAATCAAAAAAATAGCAGAAGCCTCAAGTTTTAGAGGCTGGGTGTAAAAACAAGATCATGTTTAGAAAAAATACTTTTTCCGTATTTACGGGGAGAGTATTTTTTTCTGTTCGCTAATCAGCGATTTTTCTTTAAATATGGGCAGTAAGCGGTTATTTTCTTTATTCTCCTGCCCTTAAAGTAACACTTTTCTCTCTAATATCTAATTAACTTCTGTGCGGAGAAATTTCTTTAAGTCTTTCCAAAATTACATATTTATGACATTATTAAAATAATGTCCTAGGAAAATATGGAACAACTTGAATCTTTTTGGAAATTGGTTCGTAAATTATAAAGCACTATGAAATGGGGTGAATGAATTGGGAAAAACAATGAAAGTGATGGCGGGAATTACTTCGACTGTGTTCATGCTTGGCATTGCTGGCTGCGGGGGATCTTCTCAAGATCAGATGTCGGAAAAAGAATGGAATGATTTTACGGAATCAAATCAATCTTCTTCCGGTTCTTCGAGCGGCAGCTCTTCAGATACGCCAACCTATGATAACGAAGAAATTCCACCGGCACCAGAAGACCAAAATTGTTCAAATTGGGAATGGGACTCGGATGACGGAGTTTATCAATGTGAAGATGGGGGTACAAGTTATTATCACCATTATTATCACGGCGGCAGGTATTTCAGCAGCAAGTCAGATTTGTTCAAAAGCTCAGAGTATATGAAGTATAAAAACAGTTCCATTTTTAAAGGCAGAAACACAGCGGGAAATACAAACGGGGGAACCAGCACAAACAGTGGAACCAGCACAAACAGCGGAACCAGTACAAATAGCAGTACAGGATCTGATGGATCTACCGTCAAAGGTAGCTCTGGCTTTGGAAGTGGCTCGAATAGCTTTGGGGGTTAATTTAATGGAAAGGGAGGGATCATTGTGAATTTATATATTAATTTTGCCTCTTATTTAGGGGTTGCGCTTTTACTCATGGCCGCAGGAATTTTGATTTTTGTCGTGAGTACACCAAAAGTGAAGGAATTCAGCCTCATTCGAGAAAAGAACGCAACTGCTGCACTGTCGCTTGGTGGAAAAATGGTAGGCTTGGCACTCGTTTTAGGTGCTGCAGCTGAATATTCCGTGTCACTTCTTGATATGGCGATATGGGGAGCAGTAGGAATCATCTCGCAAATTATCATTTTTTTCTTTGCTGAGTTGATAACAATTCGTTTCAGCATCAGCAAGGCCATTGAGGAGGATAATCGGGCAGTAGGGATTATGCTATTTTCATTGTCACTATCGATTGGCTGGATCGTTGCAAAATGCCTGTCCTACTAATTAGAAGTAAATATCCACTGCTACTATTTTTAGATTATGCTAGAGGTGCTTGAATGAAAAAACTGACCTATTTTATCGATAAAGGCAATGGCGATTATGAGCCATTTTATGAATATACTGTTCCCTCTGTCGGCGTTGATGAATTGTATGCCAGACAGCTTTGCACTTATTTTATTATGCGAGGGCGCCAGTACCAGCTAGTTTCCAATGAAATGGAGGGGGAGGATGACATTCTTGTGCTTCAAGAAATCGGCAGGAATGTAACCTCCGCCAATGAGTTTGGCTTTCGTGGCAAAGGTCTACATATTGAAATACGGAAATTCAGAGAAGAAGAGAATTATAAGCGGCTTGCCCTTATACCTTGTAAAACCCATTTTGACATCATTCGGTATCTGCTTAAGGATGTCGTCGATGTTCCAGGTTCTGGCCAAATGATGATGACTTCTACTGAAATAGATGAGGACCGAGGAGTTTATGTCATTTATGTAAAAGAGCTTGGGGAGGCGGAATCTTGAGTTCGTCTTATAATGAAAAAAGAAGCCATTTTTATAGCAGGCTTGAAAATTTCTGGCCCGATCTTTATGGCGAGGAATATGCCCTCTATGATATTAGGCTTGAAGACAGCGCTGAAATTAAAAAAATTCGCCTTGCCAGCGCCCGTATTGGCCATATTTTCTTCAAGGTATGCAGACTGCTTCGGGAAGTGCCGGACACCACTCTTCTTGAAATGGGTTACCCAGCGGAGACCCTTCCATTTTTGCGTTTAAAAACACTAAATTCGGAAAGCGTTATTGCAAGGCTTGATCTTATTCGTCACCAGGATTCATACAAATGCATTGAAATTAATGCTGATACCCCAACTTTCATTAAAGAGCTGTACCATATCAATGGTAAGGTGTGCAAAGAATTTGGTGTGGAGGATCTTAATGAAGGGCTAGAAAAACTGTTAGGTGAATCCGTTTATCAAAGTGTCATTAAAGCGGCAAGGCAACCAAAAGAGAAGAATCCAACTATCGTTTTTACTGCCCATGAAGATAGTCTGGAAGACAGAGAAACAGTTCTGTATCTCAAGAAAATATCTGGGCTACCTTCAAGATTTGTTCCGCTTCATAAACTTCAGATTGAAAAAGATAAAGGATTGTATGATGAATTTGGTCGAAAAATTGATATTTTGTACCGGCAGACTGTTCCTATCGAAAACCTGATCTCCGATGAGGATTCTGAGGGAAACAAGATAGGTTTATGGCTGCTCGACCTTGTCCAATCGGGAAAGCTCGCTGTCGTTAATCCGCCTTCTGCATTTTTGTTGCAAAATAAGGCTGTCCAAGCCGTTATTTGGGGACTGCATCAGGAAAACCATTTATTTTTCACAGAGAAAGAACATGGCTGGATTGAGGAATATTTCTTGCCGACATTTTTAGAAGAGGATTATTTTTTCAAAAGTAAAAAGTCTTACGTTAAAAAGCCTTCCTTCGGGCGTGAAGGCGATACCGTCGAGATCTTTACGGGAACTGGCAAAAGGGTGGATGCTGACCCACAAACAACGTATAAATCATTCCAGGCTGTTTACCAGGAGTATATCGAACTCCCAAGTGTAACCTTTACTAGTGAAAAGGGTGTGCAAGATGGCAGACTTTTGATCGGTTGTTTTCTGCTGAACGGGAAACCGGCAGCTGTCGGTTTTAGAGTTGGAGGCCAAATTACAAACAATCTTTCTTATTACTTACCTGCAGGGTTAAAAAGGGGAGAGCAGTAAATGTGGATTTTACATAAGATTTTTATAAAAATGACGAAAATTTCACTTTTGCAGGCACTAGGTCTTGCCTTTTTGCTGATCATGGTAAGCAGCCTCACAATGAGAATGGTCGAGCCCGAAACCTTCCCTCGATTTATCGATGCAATATGGTGGACGATGACGACATTAGTTACAGTTGGTTATGGAGATTTTTTTCCGAAAAGTGATTTCGGGCGAATTTTTACGATGCTTCTCCTTTACACTGTTGGAATTGGAGCAATGGGTGTTATTATCGGAAAAATTTTTGAAAGTCTTAGCACGTACCTGAAGCTGAAGGAGGAAGGAAAATTGTCGTATTCAGGGAAAGGGCATTATATTTTGATCGGATCATCAAAGGAAAAGCTCGAAAATGTACTCGAAGAAATCATTTGTGGTAATGAAAAATGCGATGTGGTTGTAATCGACCATGCTGATCGAACACCATTTGAGCATGAACGGCTCCATTTTGTCAGCGGCAATCCTGCTGAAGAAGAGGTACTGATGAAAGCAAATATTCTTCAGGCAAAATCTGTTGCCATTTTTTCAGATGATATGAATATTCATTCTGAACTTGCTGACGGGAAAACGCTTTTGATTGCCTCCCGTGTAGAGCATCTCTCAAAAAAGTACGAAAAAAGCATTTACACTATTGTTGAAATTAAAAAAGACAAACATATTGCATTGTTTGAACATGCGAACGTGGACGAATTTATTCTTTCAAATGATTCAGTTTCACGCCTCATGGCTCAGGCTGCGATTAACCATGGTTCTAGTAAACTATTTAATCAGTTATTGAGCAATACTGAGGGTGAGAATCTTTATGAAATTAACAAGAAAGCACACTGGGTTACCTATAAAGATGCGGCAATGGAGTTGTTTGAAATGGGGGCTACGCTGATTTCAGATGGTAGCACACTTGATATTGCTCGTAGAAATCAAGAGAAAATCGCGGATCAGGCAAAAATGTTTGTTATTTGTAATGAAGAAACGTATAAACAAATTACCTCCAGGTAAATGATCTAGAGTTGTACAGCCCGGGGACAGTCCCCTAATTGCAGAGAATAAACTTGAATATTTTTCGACAAACTATAAAGTACTTATAAAATTAATTCGAGTAATGGGGTAGTTCGGGATGCAAGCTTATTTTCAGTTTCACTCAAAACTTGATTCATTTCAGCTTTTTTCAGTTGCACACCTCTTTACGATCGGAATTATTTTAGCTCTCTGCTTACTCTTATTTGTCATACATAATGAGGTTAGTAAGAAACAGAGGATTTTACGTTTCTTACTAGTGTTTATTTTATTCATTGCTGATTTATTGCACCATCTATGGCTTATTTATGAAAATGCTTGGTCAATCAAAAAGGATTTACCTCTTCATCTAAGTGATCTTGCAGTCTTTCTTGCAATTGTGATGCTGTTAACGAGAAACTACAAACTATTTCAATTTATGTATTTTGCTGGGATAGGAAGCTCTATTCAAGCGATCATAACCCCTGACCTTGGCAAATTTTCGTTTCCCCATTTTCAATATTTCGAGTTTTTTATTTTACACGGAGGGGTTGTACTGGCTTGTTTGCTTATTGTGGTTGCCTTCAAATTCAAGCCTACGCATCGTTCTTTGTGGGCGACCATTCTTATTGTGAACCTTTATGCAGCATGTGTATTTTTTATAAATAAGACAATTGGTTCTAATTATCTCTATATCATTGAAAAACCAGGAAACGCATCTATTTTAAATTATCTTGGCCCTTGGCCATGGTATCTTTTATCAATGGAGCTGGTGATGATTTTAAGCTTTTATATACTTTACAGTCCATATAGAGGGGTCAGTCGCCGCCGGCGTTAAATCAGTGGGACTGACCCCTCTATACACTTTTTCGTCATTCTTTTTTTATATATTACTCATCTCAAATTGGGGAATTCTTATTTGAAAATGGGTCCCGGCAGGTGAACTATTGGCGACAATGATATCTCCTCTATGTTCAAAGATAATTTTTTTTACAAAAGGAAGACCCAACCCCATCCCTTTTTCCTTAGAAGACATAAATGGATCAAAAATGCTCTCCCAGTTTTCAGGTGCGATCCCTTGTCCAGTATCATAAAAATTAATAGCAATAAAATCATCATAAAGGTCGATATTTATTTTAATTTTTCTAGTTTCCCTTTCTAAAGGGATTGCTTCCGAACTGTTTTTTATTAAATTAATGAAGACTTGCTGCATATATGTTCTATTTATATAGGATTTTAAAGGTGTGTATTCACTAATAAATTCAATGTCAATCTGTTTGTCCTTTGTCAATTCTTTGGAAAATTCAATCGCTTCTTCAATAATCTCATTCAGTTCTTCTATTCTAAATTCCATTTTAGAATTTTTCATATATTCTCTGTAGTTATTAGCAAGGTCATCTGTTTGTTTGGCACCCTTTAAAATCATTTCTAAGGAGCCTCTTTCAAATTCCGATAGGGAATGGCTCTTTTCCAGCATTTTTGCAAAACCTGTTATCACTTGATTTGTATTTTTAATTTCATGTATTAAGCTACCTGCTAAGTTGCCGGTATAGTCTAGTTTTTTCTGTCTCTCTACTACTTGATTGTATTTAATTGTCATATCGTGATTCATCTTAATAAATGAGAACATAATAATGACAGAAAAAATAATTACGCCAATGCTGCTTGCAATAGCACCTGTTGTAGGCGAAAAATTAATAAAACCTGTCAAAAACAATAAAAATGAACAGATTGAAAATGTACTTAAGAAATTTTTAACGCTTGTGTTATGAATCTTCCAAGATATAAGAAATAAAAAAATAAAAAATAAAATAAAACTACTCATATGTACCATAAACACCCAGGATATAGAACCATATATCGGAAAATAGAATTCAACGGGAGAGTAGGTAACTTTTACAACTTTTAATCCTTTTATACCAAAGTCTGTCCAATTTATAATATAGATGATGGAACTCCATATAAGTAAAAGGTATAAGATTTTCTTTGTAAAAACAAAATTTAATAACTTATTTAGAATTGTGTCACTTTTAAACGTAGTGGAATATTGATTCATGATGACGTATGCTACATAAAATACAACTGGAATTCCGTAAATGAGTGCAATTCGACAAAGTCGGAAAAGATTAAGGATAACGTCTTGATTAAATAAATCCTTAAAATAAAGGATCCCGATATCTTCCTGCCAAATAGTGATTAATAACATATATATAAATAAACTTAAAGATAACTTTGTCCCTTTATAGATTCTCTTGATGCCCAGTGCAAGAACGATAGGGATTATTCCAATCGTACAAATCAATATTCCAATGATCATATAACTTTTCCCCTCCGATGTTTAAACATAGAAAATGAATTAGCTCGATTTTTTTATGTAAGCACAGGTGTTGTTTCCGCCTAGTCCATGGTTTGTAATGACCACTTCATTTACTTCCTGATATTTAGTCGTGGTTACAATATTCATGTTTTCAAATCCTTTTTTGGATGTCCGAATAGTAGGCGGGATAAAATTATGTTGAATACTTAATAACGATGCAATTACTTGCACAATTCCACTAGCACCAAAAGGATGTCCGATCATACTTTTTATTGAGGTATATGGAACTTGATGGTTGAATATTTCTTCGGAACATCTTTTTTCAATTCGATCATTGAGTTGAAATCCAAGGGCTTGGCTATTAACATAATCTGGTTTACGCCCATGAGTTATTTCTTTTAGGGCATTAATCATTTGCTGTCCTGTTTCTTCTGCAGCGAAATTATAAACACTATCATTATTTGAAATTACATCTACAATTTCACCTTTAATATGTGTCTCTCTTTTTATCGCTTCATCTTTTCTTTCTAAAATAATGGCGCCAGCTGCTTCTGAGACAGCAAACCCGTTACTATCTTCCTGAAATGGGACTGCTCCAGTGAAAATATCTTGATTAAGTGGAAGACCTTTTGTTTTTGCAAATGCGTAAGTAGTTGCTTTACTAATCGGGCTGTCTGATCCTCCCACAATTGCGATATCAATGATCCCACTTTTTAAATAAAGAATGGCATCCTGAATAGCTTCTAAACTTGATGTACAGCCAGTTGAAGTGGTTTTTGTAATTCCGTTTGTCCCAATATAATGTGCAATAGAAGCCGTGCTACTATGATGATTGGCCAAATGAGTAAAAGTCATTGGTATTTTTCTATAATTATCTTCGTTTGAAAAGATTATTGAATCTTGAAATGACTGTTCAATAAAGGAACCTAATGAACTTCCCCAAAAAAGTCCTATTTTCCTATTTTTTAAATTCAGGTTAGCGGACTGAATAGCCTCTTCGGCAGCAGCCATTCCGAGTTTCGTAACCCTGGGAAGTCTCTTTAGCAGCTTATCATTTTCAAACTTTTCTATACCAGTTTTAATTATTCCTACTATGTTAGATTCGTTTTGAGGGCCAGCATTCTCAACTGTTTCAATACAGCATACCCCATTTTTTAGATTAAATAAGTATTGATCAATATTTACTGTATTTGGAGCGATGATTCCATACCCCGTACAAACTATATTCATTTAGTAAATAGCCACCTTAGTAATAATTTATATGCTACTATTATACTATTATACTATTACATATTTATACAAAAATCGCCATTTTTCGATAGAATTCAACAATAATTTACACTGTTTTTACGGAACAAGCGGTTTTGTTTTAATAATATCTCGTCTTTTAAAAAATACCAAAATAGTTCAAAAGATGGAAACTGTTTTTTACCAATTAATAAGCAATAATTTGATGACATAAGAAAGCGGCTACTTTTTTTATCCTATTTTAAAATAAATATTTAGATTGTTAAGTGATGTACGTAAAATAAGTTTTTGTTTAGCTTAACATATTATTAGAAATATATGGTAAAATTATGTGTGTGATTAAGTAGGAGGGTGGTACTAATGAAGGTACTATTGGAGTTAATACGAATCGTTTTTATATTTGTATTTTTCGTTGGAATTTTAAGTTCCATTATTAAGTATGTATACATAAAATTAGGTACTAACGTTGACACTTATGGCTGGATGGTACTAATCGCAATTCTGACATTATTTTTTGTACTGTATAGGAATAAATATCAGTTTAGTGGATGGTATTCGGGTAAAGGCCGAGAAAAACTCCCCAAAAAAATATCAAAATTGCTCATATCTAGTTCAATAGTATTATTGGTATTGCCTCCTATTTTAAGTTTCCTATTCAACTAATAGGACAACAGTTTTTTTGTCTAGTGGAATCAAGGCTGGATAGCAGTAACGGAATAATGCTTAATCATCACCGTGATCAGCAGGGGCTTAAGGCTCCTGTTTTTGCGTTTATTCGGGGTAGCAGGGTCTGAAATTTATCAAAGGTGATAAGAGAAAAATTTTACCAATGATCTAGTTTCTCAAGTGGCTAGCGTGAATTACTTTAGTTACCAATAATGCTAAATTTCACTATGCAGGATTGTAGTAAATTAGATTCAATTAGAGTTGATAAAGTGATTTTCCTTATTTTTGAGACCAAAAGCATATTCCCATATGGTAAAATTAGACTTATTGAGAAATTACATGTTTGGGAGGAATATCCTATTTCTAGATTTGAACTTGACATAAATATCTTTATAGCTTGATACTTTTAAAAGGAACTATCATGGTAGGAACATTTAGGTATTAAAATATCTATTCCAGGCAGGACCTTTTACGTTGATTTGTGGAAGCATGTTTCCGGATAAAATAAATTTTTACAGAAATAGTAAATCAATAACGAATAGTTGAACTTACGGTATGGGGGAACGGTTTATGGTTGGGATAAAATCCGTAAAAATTGATGGAGAGAGTCTACATGTATTTAAAAGCGCGATCTATATCTTGGTGGCAAGTTCGGGATTCACGCTGGAATTGGGTATGATTGTCAGTGAAGTTGTGGTAAAAAAATATAGAAAAGTGGAAAATCTAATTATTGAGATAGAGTTAGAAGATGGTAGAATCATCAATTCAATTATGCATTTAAAAATCTTTTCAGGTGGCTTACCACAGCTAAATTTGTTCTGTGAACTCGATGACATTCAGGACTATGAAGATTTTGATAAGTTGAACGAAAATGATTCGTGGTTTCCGAATATTGAGGATGGGATTACATTAGAAGAAATAAGAAGAGTGGAAATGCCCAATGAAGAAATTAGTTTGAAATTAAACCTGCCAATTGACCAAGCTGAATGGTTAAAAAATCAAAAAAAGGCGAGTTTAAATGAACTCTTCAAAGAGTTTATTCATTACTATTGGGAAAAACAGGGTTTAAAAAAATAGACTTTCATAAAATGAGAGTCTATTTTTTCATATATTTATATAAAGTCTAATGATTGGGAACTTATTTTTTCAAGTTCTTCTTCTTTGAATCCAATGATAACCTTCTCGCCATTTGTTAAAATAGGTTTTTTTAGTAACATGCCATCTGTGGCCAATAAATCGAGCAGTTCTTTTTCCGTTGCTGTCTTTATTTTATCTTTTAATCCCAATTCACGGTATTTCTTAGTACTCGTACTAACGAAATTTTTTATTTCAAGGCCACTATTTTGATAAAGATCTTGAAGTTCTTCCCGTGATGGAGGACTTTTAACTATATGCATTTCATTATAGGAAACTTGATGATCATCAAGCCATTTTTTTACTTTCCGACATGTTTGACATTGTGGATGCCAATATAAAGTTAATGCCATAATCTCTACCTTCTTTTTTAAAAAATAATTGGTCACTATACATAGTACCATAGTCTTTATCATTTTTAACGGTAGATGCCTTTTGGATACCTCAACGATTATTTAGCCTGGTTCATTTCTTGGATTATGTTCAAAATCGAAGTGACAATGATAATAAAAAAATAATGGTAGAAAGTTGCTTGTCTCCAATAAACTCAACTTATTGTAGTCTTCGGATGTGTCCAAGTTTTCCACTAACCTATATATTTTTTCTATTTATAATTATACAAAGAGGGGTGACAATATGAGAAAAATAGTAATTGGTATTCTAATAGTCTGTTTATACTGTTTTCCGTTTGTTTATTTTTCAATGCACCAAGATTTTGCTAACCGTTCCATGATCGGCTATTTAATTATGATTGTAGTGACTTCACTTCTTGCGTTCTTCGGCAAACTCTGTCGCAATTCAATCTCTCTTATTATTGGGAATATATTATCTGTAATAATTTCATTTTATTTCATAAGCGAGATGACAGGGAACGAACGATGGGGTGGCTATTTTAAGCCATTAACTCCAAATCAATTATTAATCCTGGTTAGTTTTTTGAATTTAATTCCTCAGTTCTTCGCTATGAAGTTAGCTAATAGACACAAAAATAAAGTTAAAGATTAATTTGATTGAGAAGAGTAAGGCTCAAACTTGGTTGAGAAACAAAAGAAAAGGCCTTCATCGAGGTTATGAAGGCCCAAACTTGGTTGAGAAACAAGAGAAAGGCCTTCATCGAGGTTATGAAGGCCCAAACTTGGTTTAGAAACAAGAGAAAAGGCCTTCAGCGAGGTTATGAAGGCCCAAACTCGGTTAAGAAACAAGAGAAAAGGCCTTCATTGAGGTTATGAAGGCCCAAACTCGGTTAAGAAACAAGAGAAAAGGCCTTCATTGAGGTTATGAAGGCCCAAACTCGGTTTAGAAACAAGAGAAAAGGCCTTCATCAAGGTTATGAAGGCCCAAACTTGGTTGAGAAACAAGAGAAAAGGCCTTCATTGAAGCGAAGATAGACAAATCCTTATGGGAATTTTCCCATGATTTGTATAGTGTGGAAAACATACGAATGAACAAGTAATTTCTCTGTTATTTCCAGACTTATACTCCACAAGTAAACCCGTTAGTATTTTTCCAAGTAGTTCCGTTTTTGTGGAGAAACATTTCATATAGCAACCTAATTAGTAGACCAAATCGCATAGGATTTGGTCTTTTTAAAATTACATATTATATCAATGTTTATTTGAATTTTAATATTCGTAACGACTTATTCTTATAGTTTTACCACAAAAGGTAAAATATGTTAAAATCAATCATACGACTTTGTTATTCTCTTAATTTTCAAAAAAATGGAAGGTTGCTATGAGCGGATATTTATTAATATGGACTATTTTATTGGCATCTCTTTTAATTTTAAACATTAGGGCTATTTCTTTGTATAACAAGAAAGAAGCACCTCTATGTTTTATCTGACATACTCATTGGTATTTCAGGACCAATTATTGGATTTATATCGGTCAATATTTTTCAAAAGATGGAACATAGCTCGGATGGTGGCGAAGGAACAGCATTAGGAGCGGGATTTTCAGATCAATGGAGGTTGTCTTTGTAAAAAGTCTTCCCCAGGTTTCATTTTTAATTAAATTAAAAGGTTGCAAGAATTAAAGATTGGAATGCTATTTATATCAAAACCTAAATCAGGTAGATCTAGTCTCAGGCATTAAAATTATTAAAATAATTTATTATTCAAAAGTTAGACCTGAATGAAAGGAGCAAAATATGGATTTATACAATAAGATTAAATTGAGTATGGAAAAATATAGTGGAACAGTGGATTTCCTGAATGAGATATACGGATTAGATGAAAATGAAAATTATGAGGCTATTTTTTTAGCACCTACCTGGAAACCAGAAAAAATATTTAAAAATTACGATGCAATCATAGAATTGGTTAAAGAAGGATCGTATTTCAATGGCTACATCTTGAAAATAGATGGGAAGAAGTATGGTTATATTCAAGCTGGTAGTGGTGCATCAAATATGGTGGACCTTTGTTTGACATTAGGGAATAGTAAATGCAAAAAAATAATTTTTATAGGAGCAGTGGGGGGATTAAAAGAAGATTTAAAGATTGGAGATATTATTACACCATCAAAGTGTATTGCTGGCGATGGTGCTTCACTTTACCTGTACGAAACATTATCGAAAAACCATTTTCAAAAAGAGGTATATCCAAAACAAGATGTAAAGGAAAATGTGTTATCAATTGCTAAAAAAATGGGCTTAGATTTAAAAGAGAAAATCGTATATTGTACTGATTCGATATTCTGTGAGTATCTTCATTTAAATGAAATTTTACAGTTTGACAGTGAGGCAATAGAAATGGAGACAGCAGCATTTTACAGATGTATGGAGATTATGAACAAGGATGGAATTGCAATTTTGTGCGTTTCAGATAATTTATTAACGCAAAATTCTTTAGTTGGAAGAAGTAGTGAGGATACACATAAGTTTCATAAAAGCAGAGAGACATTAATTCCTAAATTGGTTTTGAGTTTGTAGAGATGAATCTTTTATTTAAGGTATATCAAAGGGGAATGAGGAAGGAACTTTTGAAGAGTTAATAGAAGATAAAGGTCGATGTCATGAAATGTATCTGTCCCAATCAGAGTGGTACTGAGTGGAAAGAGCATTAATCTTTTAGTGAGGTGCTTTAGGTTGAAAAATACTATTTTATCAATTCGGAATCTACATAAAGTCTATAAGGGACAGGAACATGAAGTCGTTGCACTTAATAAAGTTTCCTTTGATTTAAATGAAGGAGAAATTCTGGCAATTATGGGGACGAGTGGTTCGGGGAAAAGCACATTGCTAAATATAATTGGAGCTTTAGATGAACCAAACCAAGGGGAAATTGTCCTCCAAAATAAGAAACAAAAAGATATCTTTACTGAGCCGGAGGCAACGCTTTATCGTAGTCAAAACATCGGATTTATTTTTCAGGCATATCACCTCCTTAAAGATCTAACTGTCGAGGAGAATATTGCACTGCCATTGATATTAAAAGGCACTAAACGTGATGAAATCAGCAATAAAGTTGATAATATGCTTAGGATTGTTGGATTAAAGGAGTGGAGAAATCATAGGCCATTTCAATTATCAGGAGGCCAGCAGCAACGGGTAGCTATTGGCCGCGCCCTTATAACCTCCCCTCCAATCGTCCTCGCAGATGAACCAACGGGTAATTTGGATTTCAATACGTCTACAGACATTCTGAAGGTATTAAAAGACATGAAAGATCAATTTAATCAAAGCATTATCATTGTAACCCATGACCCTTATGTAGCAACCTTTGCAGACAGGGTCATGTTCTTCCACGATGGACATATTGTTGATGAGCTTATATGTCAACAGGATGAAAAAGATATGGATCGAATTCTAAGCAAGTTTAGAAAAATCATGGAGTATTCCAAATGATTCATTCAATTAAAGGATTGTCCCTTAGATTCTTTCAAACTAATAAGTTTATTGTCCTTTCATCCATCGTAACTGTAATGCTATCTATTTCTTTGATTATCATTATGTCTTTATTTATTGTTAATGCTAAGCAGTCACTTAAATCAGAAATACATAAATTATATGGGATTATGGATATTGCCGTTGGATATAACCTTGATGATAATAAGCAAATAGATACGGCCTTTATCGGAAATATTTCTAAACTAAAGAACGTACAAGCCTATTCGTCTGTATTGGTTACTAGACTGAACGTTAATAAGATAAGGTCTGAAGTATACACGCTCGGTATTGAAAATGATTCTCTTGGAAAAAGCAGATATCAGGTTAGCAAGAATATTGCCGAAAATGAGGTAAGTATTAATAAAAGGCTAGCTCAAGAATTAAAAGCGAAAACGGGAGATCAAGTATCAATTGAAAATAGGACACTTAGAGTGCGTGAAGTAATTGATGATATAGAAGGAGCAGGAATCGTAACCGATAAACTTATTTTATCTAGAAAAATTGTAAAACAAATAATATTGGAAAAGACAGGAGTTAATAATGAAGCAACTTATATTCAGATAAAGGCGAAAGTTGATGCTAATAAGATTTTCCTGGCAAATCAGATTAAGGAGCTTGACCCGTCTTTGAGAATTGATGTTGTAGAAGAAGACCCTATAATAAAGAAAAATTTAGAATACTTAAACGGATTTATTATTGTTCTTTCTATTCTTGTCCTGATTGTCACGTCATTAGTAGTAATTACAAATTTTGAAGTAGTGTTATATAAGTATAAAAATCAATTTGCTATTATGCGCTCAATAGGGGCAAGCAGAAACCAGATATTCAAGCTGGTTTGGATGCAAACAGGTCTCATTAATGCTACCGGAGCTTTACTGGGCTTCATTCTTGCATTAGGTTGTTATCAGCTCCTGCATGAAGGTCTGGAACAATTATTTTCATTTCAAAGTGAAAGTATCCAATTGCATTATAGTATAGCTATTCTGATCATGATTGTGAGTTTAGCATTAATACAGGCTTTCATGCTAGTACCTGCCTATAAAAGCACGAAAATACTGCCAATAAAAATCCTTCAAAGCAATGAAGAGAATGATTTCTCCGGTAAAAAATTCAGGAAGATCCTTGGAACCAGTATTTTAATAGCGTGTTTATCACTAATAGTATTCGGTATAGCAAATCGAGTTCCTCTCTACATTTTAGTTGCAGCTTTATTATTGGTCTTGGGTGTATTCCAATTGCTGCCTTTACTATTGCCTACGATCCTAGCACGTATTTCACCTTTAATTGGAATCGTATTTGGAAAACAGGCATATATTGCAATTCGAAATATGATTCCCCAAGTTAGAAGAAATACATTTGTCATACTAACAATTAGTACGATGATGATCATAGCAGTTTTTGGATCTGCTTTTTTTAATACGATCAAAACAAATGAGGAAAATTATCTGAAAGAACAATATCCAACAAATATCGTTCTAAAAAGCAGACTGGGTTCTCAATCTAATTTGCCTTTAACCGAACTACAAAATGAAATAAAGGAAGTAAATGGGGTTACAAGTTCTTATGCTACAACAGGTGTTGCAACAGCGGGTGTTGAGGTGAATGGAAAATTTAAGGATTTTGAATACCAATTGGTGGATATGAAAGAGATGTCAAGAGCAGGTTTCCTACCCGAACTGTCAAACGTAACTGGCAAGGAAATGATTGTCACTCAGGAATTTGCCGAAAAATATCATATTGAAAAAGGTGAAACTCTAAATCTGGGGCTTTATTCAGATGAAGCGCAAAAAATGATCCCGAATGGTACCTATACTGTATCAGGTATTGTAAAAGACTTTCCAGCAACGTTTACTGATGTAATTTTTGACCGAAGTAACAAAGCTTTTACTACAAAGTTTATTCACTTTGACAGTTTTTATATTAGCAGCAAAAATGAAAAGTCTACTCTGAAGGAAATAGCAACCTTGAAGCGCCAGTATCCCGAAATCCAAGTGAATAGTTATAAAACTTCGCTTAAAGAATCAAAATTAATGCTGTATCAGAGATGGCATATTTTTATTGCAGTGATTAATATTCTCCTTGTAAGTGTATGTATAGCTGTAATAAATACATTAATTAATAATGTATACTCGAAGAGAAAAGAACTGGCCATCCTGAGAACGTTATCTTTAAACCGGAATGGAATTACCAAAGTAATAATGACACAAATTTTTGTGTATATCTTACTTGGCCTGGGACTTGGCATGATATTAGGTATGCTAATGACCTATATTCTTAGCCTGATTGATGGTACTTCCATACACTTTGATTATTTGTATAGCGCTATCATTATTTGCGTTTTCATAGCAGTTATGAGTCTAATATTTATACCTTTTGCAAGAAGTATTGGTAAAACAAAGCTTTTCTTAGAGTTAGCACATGATAATAAGTAAATGGAGCATATGTTTAATATAAAAGAGGGTAATTAAAACATTCCAATATATTGCTAATGATTAATGGGGAAAATCCAAAAATGGTAGCGGAAGGCGAAACGATGAAAGAAAAAAAGGATAAACAGCAGTTAATAATGGGGTGTGTTTTGTTAGGAATTTTAATTATATTAGGAAGTTTACAAGTTGTTTTTTCGCCATTCATATTTGTTAGAGGTGTATCGTTAATTGCAGTCATAGGCTGTTCAATGGGTACAGGTGCATTTATAAGAGAACTTTTTATTTTAAAAATGGTTAAACAACCAAATCAATGAATGGCACTACGAGATAAACGAGTACCTTTCAAATAATTTCCTTACTGATACCTTAAAAGTGATCATTTACCTTTTAATTTTTTAAGGATTCACTTACTTTCTTACACAAAAATAGACGATGAAAATTGAAACCCTATTGGAGAAAATCAGTCTAATAGTAGTAAGAAAGTAAAAGTGGGGGAATTATATGCTGAAAAATAAAATGATTATGTTGGTTTTGAGTATTTCTCTTGTACTTACTGGATGTAGTACTGTGGTTCATCAAAAAACGAGTGATGTAAAAACAGAAAGCAAGAACCAAACAAGTCAACAAACAACAAATTCAAGCTCAGCATCTATAAATACTGGAACTAATCAATCCTCCGGAACAACAACAGATACATCAGGTGGAGCCAACAAATCACCTGGAACAACAGCAAATCCCAGTGGAATTTTACCAATTCAGCCTGTAAAGAATACTACAGCACTTCAAAATAACGTAAATAGGAGCTTGGTCACAGCCGTTAGACTAGCTGATTTCAATACAGGATGGGTTGGTGGTAATGGCTGGATAGCAAAAACTACTTCTGGCGGGAAAAAGTGGGCGGTTGTTTATCAAGGTAGTGGGACAGTAAAACAATTATTTGCGCTAAATCATTCAGATGTGTGGGCTACATTGAATCAAGGTGGTACTAATTTGCGACTCCTAAAATCCAGTGATGGTGGAAAGCACTGGGCCTTCATTGGAATAGTTCCTACAAATTCTTTTCTTCATTTTACATCAAAAACCACTGCCTTAAGTGGGAAATACTTATCACAAGATGGCGGAAAAAGGTGGATTTCATTGCCAACACCTAAAAGAATGGTGGGTGATGCTTATTTCCACGATGTAAAAAATGGGTGGGCAGTAACGCAAAGTAATAACGTATTTTATGTGAAAAGGGCGATAAATGGTGGGAAATCGTGGAGTACTGTCATGACCAAAAGTTTATTTTCCCCACTAGCAGGTGCCATGATACGCTCAGCCGGAACGAATGATGCTTGGATTGAGCTAATCGGAGGTACTGGAATGAATCAAACTGCATACTCCGTTTTTCACACTATTGATGGTGGGAAGTCATGGAAGACAGTTATAGCTAATTCAACGGCAGGCGGCGGACCAGCTCCTGGTTTCGGTCTAGAGTATAATAATGGGCCAAATAATATGGGGGCGAAACCTGGACCTCTTTATGTGGTAAATCCACAAATTGCATTTATGGGTGGGTCATGCCCAGCATGTGATATTCCAAATTCTATTGGTTGGACGAAAGATGCAGGAAAAACGTGGATAAACAGCAATGTGACGTTAAAAGGATATGGGGAAGCATATTTGGCAATAGCGGATGAGAAACATGGATGGTGGATTACGACTGAAAATGAAAAACCAAGTACTATGTATACCACATCAGACGGGGGCCTTCATTGGAATCAAATTCACATCTTTCGATAACTAAATTTGGAGTTTAACAAAATTTTAAAACCTCTTAAAGGGTCAAAATGTACTACAAAAAGGAAATTTTGATAAAAAGGGATACTCTTTCAGCCCTACAGAGTGATGACATTATCTAAAATAGAGGGATACAGTGAAGTTGGCGGGTAAAAAGCGGTTTTGCGCGGGTAAACACACGATTTCCGCGGGTAAAAAAATCAAAATGATACCTTCTTGGACTTCTGGAAAACCAACCCAATCTATCAAAGCACTATAAAAAACACTGAATATTATACTTAAAAAAGAGCAGGCCTCCACCGTATTATCGATGGAGGCCGACAATAATTATTCTACAGTAACAGACAACGATTTAATTAATACTGATGGAGAACCAATTGGTGATAGTGGGAAAATTAAATCAGAGCCAATTTCCTCAACATTTTGCAATAATTGATAAAAATTGCCGGCAATTGTCATTAAATTGACTGGGAAGCTGATCTTACCGTCTTTTACAAAGAATCCATTGGCTGCAACTGAAAAGTCACCAGAAATTTGGTTAGCTCCTGAGTGTAAGCCAGATAGATTAGTGATTAATATGCCTTCACCCATGGAAGCAAGTAACTCCTCAAATGATGTAGTTGAAGGCTCGATATAAAGATTGGATGGGCCCACTTTGACAGCCGTTTTATAGGAATCTTTATGGGCATGGCCAGTTGTTTCTGTTTGATCTTTTTTTGCTGTTTTTTGATTATGAAGTAAGGATTGTAAAACACCTGATTGTACCAAGGTAAGTTTCTTGGAAGCAACTCCCTCACTATCAAACGTTCTGCTTGCAAGACCATTTTCAAGGAGTGGATCATCAACAATCGAGATCTTTTGAGATGCAATTTGATTTCCAAGCTTATCATTCAATGACGAAATTCCAGCTTGAGTATTTTCAGCCGAAAAATTAGACGAAAATGTTGCGAATAGATTGGCGGCTGCATCATTTCTTAGTAGAACAGAATAATCTTTGCTCTTGATATTTCTAGACCCAAATTGGGAGATAGCTTCCTCTGCAGCTTTTTTGGCGATTTCTTTTGCATTTAACTGATGGAAGTCTTTTGTTATTTCAAATTCAACTGATGTTTTCGTTTCCTCTCCGTCTTTTGCGATGGCTTCCACGATTACATACAAATAATTTATTTTATCTTGTAATGACAAACCTTTATTATTGGCAAGATTTCTTGTAACCGACTCCGTCCGAATGGAACAATAATCTGTCGCGACGATTCTTGGATCTTGTGCAAATAATTCACGTTCCACATCTTTGATAAATTGTATTTTTTCAGGAATGGATACATCGGTAATGGACGAGCAGAAAAAGTTTCTTTGTTCGTATTGACTGCTTCCGGCAAAAATTTCCTCCATACTATCATCATTCATAAACGTTGCATTTTCTTTTGCATTATTTAAAAGGAAGGGGATGGATGTATCATCTGTTTTTTCTGAATAGGCATAGCCCATTTTACCATTTACCATCCCACGGAATGAGACGCCTCCGTCTTCAGCAATTTCATATTGATCAATTTCCCCTTTGTACACTTGGCAGCCAAAAACTTCCTTCTTTTCATAATAAATTTCAATATCTGTAAATCCACTTTTTTGTGCTTCACTAAAAAGCATTGTTTTAAATTCTTGTATTTCCATTTCTTATTCCCCCTTTGTCCCACCGACAGTAATTTCGCTGACACGGATCATCGGTTGACCAACATTCACTGGAATAGTTCCACTTAGAGAACCGCACATCCCTGTGCCATGACCCAAATTATTTCCGACCATATCGACAAGCTGTAAGGTTTTTGGCCCATTTCCAATCAAAGTAGCTCCTTTTAATGGTCTTCCGAGCTTTCCATTTTTCACTTCATAGGCCTCCATGATGGCAAAGTTATAATCACCAGTAGCTGGGTTGACTTGGCCACCGCCCATATACTTTGTATATATACCATTTTCTGTATTTGCAATAATTTCTGCAGGACTTGATTTTCCTGGTGCGATATACGTATTGGTCATCCTAGATGTTGGCGCAAACCGGAAGGATTGTCTTCTGCCTGAACCGGTTGCTTCCATCCCCATGCGTCTTGAATTAAATTTATCAATTAAATAGCCTTTTAGAATCCCATTTTCAATCAGGATGTTTTTTCGAGTTTTTTCTCCTTCATCATCAATATTGAGAGAGCCCCATTCATTTGGAAGGGTTCCATCATCAATGTATGTAACGATTTCTGGAGCAACCTTTTCTCCAATTCGCCCCGCAAATACTGAGTTGTTTTTAGCAACAGAGGTAGCTTCTAATCCATGTCCACATGCTTCATGAAAAATAACCCCGCCAAATTCGTTATCGATAATGATAGGGAATTTTCCACTTGGACATGGACTTGCATCCAACATTGTTACGGCAATCCGTGCTGCTTCTTGTGCATAATGATCTGTATTTAAATTTTCAAAGAACTCAAAGCCTTGATGTGCACCTGGCCCATATGAGCCCGCTTCCATTTGGTTGTCACGCACTGCCACAGCCTGAATGGCCAGTCTTGAACGTACTCGTTTGTCTTCGATATATTTTCCTTCTGAATTTGCTATCAGCACATTTTGTTCTTCGTCCATATACCGGACAGTAACCTGTGAAATACTATCGTGATAGTCCTTTGCACTATCATAGGCAGTCTTCATGATGGCTACTTTTCTAGATTTATCAACATCTTGTGGCATCAATTGAATAGGATGATTCGTACCATAGGATTCTTGTACAAAGGGAGGTAGCTTAATAATCGTATTTCCTTGAATGGCTTGTGCTGCATTTTTGGCTGCTTTAATAAGTCCTTCCTTACTAAAGTCAGTTGTATAAGCATAAACACTCTGCAATCCTTTAAACACGCGAATCCCAATCCCAAAATCCCTTCCTGAAAGACAGGTTTCTATTTTTCCACTTTGTAAGGTCATGTTGTTGGTAAATCGATCCTCAATGAAAATCTCAGAAAAATCCCCACCTGTTGATAAAGCTGTTCCTAGTACATCTTCAATTACAGTTTGACTAAACATATAGACCTCCCGTATTTTTTTAATAATAGAAAAATTCTGATATTGTCGATTAGAATCTTTCTATTAAACTTACGTATTAATGATACAATATTATTCCTTTTAATGGTTAATTTTACCTAACCAATGCATGTAACGCCCTGAATACTATTGTTTCACAGGAATTTTTGCCCGGTTTTAGTGCGAAGTTGTAAGATAGACATTCCATTGCTTTGTATTGACACAGGAGTATAGAAATATTAATATAAATTTAGTAAATTAGTAATTTAGTAAATTACTAAATAGAAAAATAGAAAGATTTTTGGATACTACAAATCTCATGAGTTGCCTGTAAAGAAAGTTCGGATTAGAAATGGTAAAATAAAAATTTTTTGAATTGGAGAGGGGAAAATAGTATGGATAAGAATAAACGCAAGGAGTTGCGGGAGGAATACAAACAGATTAAGACTTACATGGGAGTTATCCAAATAACAAATAAGACAAACGGTATGATTTACGTTGACAGTTATCCTAACCTTAAAAATAAATGGTTAACTCTACAAGGTCAACTAGAGATGGGGATGTTTGCAAATTCGCAATTGCAAAAGGATTGGAAGGAACTGGGGTCCGAGGCATTCACTTATGAGGTGTTGGAGAAGAAGGAATCTGCTGAAGTTACCGACATGAAATGGGAGCTTAAGAAAATAGTTAAGCCTTGGTTGGAGAAACTGAATCCTTACGGAGATAGTGGATATAACAAGTTGCCAAGGAATTGATAAATAGCTCAATAAAAAGGAATCATTGCAGGTCTTTTTATAAAAAGTCCTAATTATTTACCTAGTTCATTTATTCTCTGTAACTAGCTTTTTATCCAAATGATGGTGGATGAGTACATAAACGATTCTAATAAAAATCCCAACGCCAATAATACTACTGACAAGCAAACTATAATCCATTTTTTTAGCCCCCGTTGGGAAATTTTAATAGCACTATAATCATTATAAGACAATTTTCCGTGCAATGTATAGTTAAAAATTAGGTTGCTTATTAGCTTCGATTAACAATGGTTAGAGACATGATCTTTAAGTTATAATGAGGGAGAAGTTGATCCGTACTAAAAAAGTAATCTATTTTCAAAAGGCTGTGTTAAAGCACATTTTTGATTCTACACTATGTTGATTGGAGCGGGAGGAGCGAGCTTCTACTGAAAAAATAGTTCAAGGGAGCCCACGCAGGCGCAAAGCGGAAATCAACAGACAAATTTAACAGAGCCTTAACAAAAAAAGTATCTACTATTAAAAGAGTCAGAGGAGGTTTTACATGATTAAATTTAAAAAGGATTTAGCTAATTTATCCCACTTTATTCCTAAGGCTCTTCAGATGGTATTGAACATTTCTCTTGTATTCTTAGCAATTATTCTCTCTTATTTATTAGTTAAAGAGTTACTCATCTTTAGTCAAATTTTGTTAGAAAATGGTAGTGATGATTATAAGCTTTTTCTTGCCAATATCCTTATCTTCTTTTTATATTTTGAGTTTATTACGATGATAATTAAATATTTTAAAGAAGATTATCATTTTCCAATTAGATATTTCATCTACATTGGCATCACTGCCCTAGTAAGAATTATTATTGTTGATCACGAGCACCCAATAAATACATTATTCTATTCACTGGCAATTTTGGTTCTAATTATTGGGTATTTCGTTATTAATTTAACTCCGCGGGAGAGACCAAATAGTAACTGGATTTTTAAAAAGTAATGTGTAATGACCACCAATTAAATAATCGGTGGCCTTTTTTTATTTTCCTTACTCCTTCTTATCTACCTCATTATTTTTTCAATAGCCATTTTGTGACAATCTCAGCTTCTTTTTCAGATACTAGGTGGCCAGGCATTCTGTTAGAGCCCTCATTGATTAATTTCAGTACATCTGCTTCTGTATATTTATTTTTAATAGAAACTAAAGCCGGACCAATTGCCCCCTGTAATTCTGCCCCATGACAGGTTGAACAACTTTTATTATAGATTGCTTCTCCGTCTAAAGTGGCAGTAGAAGCACCTGATGAACAGCCGGTCAAAAGTAAAAGCGTAAGTGAAAAAGTAGCTCCAAGTCGATTCATGGTTTTTTCCTCCATACTCCATAGAATAGTAAAAATGTTCCCCTATATGTATCTTAATAGAGTTTAGGGGATGAAAACTCAGCTACTTATGAACAAATGATTAAACTTAAAATAGCATTTCTTTTTTACGATTTGGGTGCTGGCTCAAAGTGTTGAAACTTACTTAGGCACTAGATCTCTGTTAGCTTCATATCTTTATAATTTTAAGAATCCCCTACAAAAAAAGTGATGTTCTAGAAACATTCACAATTCTGTCCACTCTTCTATTCCTGAATACTATATGCTTAATTTGAAAACATTTGGGAGGTGCTCTAATTGTATAAATTGCAAATTTGTAATGCCGAAACCCAAGAAATACTTCGAGAAAAGACGTATAAGAAGCCTGACCTTATATTTAGTTTGTTAGAATCTGCAACAAAAGGCCAGGAATGTTTTCTATTTGATGAGGACCGAAGAACCTTTAAAGGGGTTTATGTTACACATTCTAGTAATACTGAAGAAGATTCGATCGTTTATAATGTGTTATTTCATTTGAAGTTATCTGATATACAGGCAAGAATAGCAAAATAGTTTTTTTTAGGGAGAGGCAGATGCTTCTCTTTTTTTTTGGACAAAGTGCCTGCCCAAGTTCTTGCACTTTCCTTTTGAAAAATTTAGGAAGAAAAGGTTACTAGATATACAGGATCCTAAGCAATATATCAATTCAATATGTGAGAAATACCCAGTTGGAATACCAGAGATCAATGAATCATTTCTTACAAATTATTGAAGGTGGTATAATGCTATATATGATTAAAAGTAGAGAGCTAAAATAGGAGTGAGGTTTAATGAAGTTTTTTCATACAGCTGATTGGCATTTGGGCAAGCTTGTTCAAGGTGTGTATATGACAGAAGATCAGCGCCATATACTCAAGGAACTTATAGTGGCAATTGAAGAGGAAAAGCCGGATGCTGTTATCATTGCTGGGGATTTGTACGATCGCGGGGTCCCGCCGACGGAAGCGGTCAATCTATTAGACGAGGTGCTTGAAACGATTGTCATTAAACTGAAGACACCGGTTATCGCTATTGCGGGTAATCATGATAGCCCAAGTCGTCTCCATTTTGCTAGTAAGATTATGAAGGCAAATGGTTGTCATATTATTGGGCAAATTTCAAAGGATATGGAACCGATTGTTTTAAAAGACGAGCATGGTGAGGTTCACTTTCATCTTGTCCCATATGCGGATCCAAGTATTGTACGGAATGTTTTTGAGGATGAGGAAATACGCACACATAATGATGCAATGAAAAAGATGACCGAGACGATTGCAGCTAACATGAACCCTAAGGCGCGTCATGTATTGGTTGGACATGCCTTTGTTACACCGCACGGAGAACAACAGGATAATACCAGTGATTCGGAACGCCCACTTGCAATTGGTGGTGCAGAACATGTGGATGCGATTCATTTTTCAAATTTTCATTATACGGCACTTGGCCACTTGCACCAGGCGCATTTCGTGCTCAATGAAACGATTCAATATTCTGGGTCACCACTCAAATACTCTATTTCTGAGGAACGACATAAAAAGGGCTATTATATTGTCGAGTTAGACGCACAGGGTAATACATCCCTAGAAAAACGGTTGTTAACGCCACTTCGTGAGATGAGAACAGTTGAAGCGACCATGGAAGACCTTTTAAAACATCCAATAAATGAGGATTACGTGTTTGTTCGTCTTTTAGATGTAACTCCGGTTCTATCGCCGATGGAAAAGGTGCGGTCCGTTTATCCGAATGCAATGCATGTTGAGCGAAACATGCAACATCAGGCAGTAAAGGACGGTCAAGAAGGCACGCGAGTTGCACGACATAAAATGGATGACTTAACTCTTTTCAGAGCCTTTTATCAGGAAGTGAAAAATACAGCTGTAACAGAGGAAACAGAAGCTATTTTTACAGAAGTTCTTCAGGAACTAATGCAGGATGGAAATGATAAGTATAAGCTGGCCGCGAAAGAAATAGCTGCAACAAACTAAGTCATTTAGGGAAGGAGTGAAAAGAATGAGACCATTAAAAATTACCATGACAGCTTTTGGACCCTATAAAAATAGTGAAGTTATTGATTTCACAGAACTAAAGGATAACCGTTTATTTGTCGTTTCGGGAAATACAGGTGCAGGAAAGACGACGATTTTTGATGCCATCTGTTTCGCACTTTATGGATCAGCAAGTGGCGAAGACCGTAGTGAACCGAAGTTTATGCGAAGTGATTTTGCTGATGATGATGTTCATACTTCAGTTGAGCTAGAGTTTGAATTGCATAATCACTACTATCGCATTAAAAGGCAGCTTCCTCATGTGAAAAAGGGAAATAAAAGTGCTACTGGGGAACAATATGAATTTTATGAAAAAGCAAAAGGCCGTGAAGTGCCTTGTGTTGACAGGCAGATTGTTTCTGAAATAAACAAAAAAGTGGAGGAATTGGTAGGGCTAACGAAGGATCAGTTTAGCCAAATTGTCATGCTGCCACAAGGGGAGTTTCGAAAGCTATTAACCTCACAAACAGAAAATAAAGAAGAGATTCTTCGTAAAATTTTCAAGACTGAGCCATATCGGTGGATCATCGATCGCCTGAAAGAAAAGAAGAAGCTTGCGGATGATGATTACAAATTAGAAGCTCAAACAAGAGACCGCTACATTAATGATATTCAGGCAACTATCCCAAATCGAGAAGAGTCCAAGCTATTTGAGATCCTGGCACAACAACACTATAACACGAATCAGGTAATGACAGGCTTAGATGAAGAGATTATTTTTTATCAAAATGAAATCGTGAAAAATAAAGAGCAGGTAGAAGTAGCTGGCACTGCTTATAACCTAAAACTCGAGGAGTTCCACAAAGCAGAAGCATTAAATGCCGAATTTCAAAAACTAGAGGATAAAGAGGGAAACCTTCGCATCCTGTCCGAACAGGTACCAATTTTTAAACGTAACGAAAAACAGCTTGAAAATGCTGAGAGAGCAAGTAAGATTGAAGCTTATGAAAAACAAGTGAATGAATGGCGTTTGGATGAAAGAGAGAAGAAGCAAAGGCTTATTGCTACACAAGGAGAACAAAAAGAAGCGGTTACCGAGCTTCTGAATGCCCAAAAAGTTTATGAAGGTGAAGAGGGTAAGAAAGATGAACGCGCGGAAGTTGATCGGACTTTAGACCGTTACAATGACTTTTTACCGACGGTTAAGGAAATTGCTAGTAAGAAGGCCGAGCTTTTAGAGAATCACAAAGAAGTCCAAAGGGTAGCTAAAGAACTAGATGCTCTCCAGAATAAAATAAAAGATGAAAAATCCTTAAAGGTTCAACTTGGTAATGACATTAAGGCGATTGAGAAGGCAGTTGACCAATTAGCTGACAAGCAGCAAAAATTAACGGACATGCGTGAACGGGTCCGTGTTTTGCAGGACTATTTAGGAACGAATAAAAAACAAGTTGAGCTTGAGCAAGAATTCAAGCTAAAAGAGACAGACTATCAAGTAATTCGGAAGCAGTATGAACAACTTGAGGGATCTTGGGTGAGCGGCCAAGCTAGTATTCTAGCTACCCATTTACATGATGGAAAACCCTGCCCGGTTTGTGGAAGTAGTGAACACCCAAATAAGGCGTTGGGACAGGATACTGTGCCGACCAAGGATGAGCTTGAGGCAGTTAAAAAAGAATTAGATAGTAAGGATAATGCTTATCGGGACACTGTTGCCAAGTTGAATACCAATAAGGAGCAACTAGAAGCGAAGGCTGCCGAAGTTGCTGCAATTGGTGTGTTGGTACAAAATGTGCAACTTGCATATGAGCAGTTAGTCGAAGAGGGAAAAGGACTTAAGAAGGATGTTGAAGCATTAGGGAAAGAGAAGGTCAACCTAGATAAGTTAAGAGGGGATCTTGAAAAGAAGGAAAAAGAGTTAGATCAATTTGAAATGAAACAAGAGGTTCAGGCAAATTCCTATCAACAGCAATGCACAGCTTTTGAAACGAAAAAGGCAGTCTACGAAGTAGAGGTAAGTCGTATTCCTGAAGAAATTAGAGTTCTAGCTGTAATAGAGCAGAAAATAACTGAAACGAAATCTTTAAAAATGAAGCTGGAAAAGGCGTGGGAGACTGCTCAAAACCAGTTGCAGTTGGCAAGAGAAGCGGAAACGAAAGCGACTGCAAATATGTCTAATGCAACCAGTCAATTGGAAGAAAGTAGTAGTAAGAAGGAAAGATCAGAGAAGCAGTTTTTAGAAGCATTACTTCATGCTGATTTTTCAACTGAGGAAATTTACCATCAGGCGAAAATGTCTGAAATGGATCGGCAGAAATTAAAAGCTGCTATCGATGATTTCTATACTAGTCTTGAAACCCTAAAAACACAGGTAAAAGAACTTCAAGAAGTTTTGAAGGGAAAATCGAGAGCAGACATCGTGGTACTTAAGTCGGAATGTGATAAATTTAAAACCACATACGAGCTTGCACAAGAGCTAGTAAGAAAATCCGAGCAGTATCTGCACCAAGCAGAAGAATTGAAAGAGAAGATTTTAGCTGCAGAGAAAAGTGTTGCTGATTTAGAGAAACAGCTAAATATTATTGCAGATTTGTATGATGTTGTTAGAGGTCAGAACAGTAGTAAAGTCTCATTTGAACGGTATTTACAAATCGAATATCTTGAGCAAATTATCATTGCCGCAAATGAACGTTTGAAGCATCTCTCGAATGGTCAATTTTTATTAATGCGCAGCGATCGTCAGGAAAGTCGCGGTAAGCAAAGTGGTCTTGGCCTTGATGTATTTGATGCATACACAGGGCAAACCCGTGATGTGAAAACATTATCAGGTGGAGAAAAGTTTAATGCATCCTTATGCCTAGCACTTGGAATGGCCGATGTAATCCAAAGTTTCCAAGGTGGCGTTTCAATCGATACGATGTTTATTGATGAAGGATTTGGCTCATTGGATGAAGAGTCATTGAACAAAGCCATCGATACCTTGATCGATCTACAACAATCAGGCCGCATGATCGGCGTCATCTCACATGTGCAAGAGCTAAAGAACATAATTCCAGCTATTTTAGAAGTTAAAAAGACCAAAGAAGGCTATAGTGAAACAGAGTTCGTTATAAAATAATGAGTTGTAAAAGACAATATTCCAGGAAAGCCTTAATTTTAAAATGAAAATTTGGTTGACTTTATTAGATTACATGTGTACTGTAAATATTAAATTAATAGGAAGACCACTAGGGGAGCCATTTTATGGCTGAGACAGGAGTTATCTTGGACCCTTTGAACCTGATCTAGTTCATACTAGCGTAGGAAAGTGGAGTTTGTGTATGGATAAATATACTTATTCGACCGCTCCATTTATGGGGCGGTTTTTTTCGTTTTAACATTTAGTTGCTCCCTATAGTGTCTTCCCATTATAACCAATAAGGAGGCATAATTTATGAGTTTTTCAGCAGAACTAAGAAAAGAAGCAAACCCCGTCTTTGATGCGATTTTTGAACATCCTTTTGTGCAAGGAATTGCCAATGGAGAATTAATGAAGGAACAATTAATTCATTATGTTAAACAGGACTTTGAATATTTAAATTCCTTTATCAGAATCTATGGATTAGCGGTTTCAAAGTGTGAAAATCGTAAAGATATGGATATGTTTAATCAGCAAATTTCATTTATATTAAACAGCGAAATTCATCCACATAATAATTTTTGTCAAGTAGCAGTTGTTCCATATGAAGAATTACAAGGGTTTCCGTTATCTCCCTCTTCACTGCATTACACACGTCATATGCTTACAGTTGCTCACGAAGGAACATTAGGAGAAATTTTAGCTGTCTTATTACCATGTCCGTGGACGTATTGGGAAATAGGGAAAAGATTGATAGATGAGACTAATCTAGATAGCTCTCATCCATTTTATGATTGGATCAGTTTTTATGGCAATCGTACAGATTCCATTACAACTAAATTTTGTGCACGTATCGATGAGTGGGCAAAGAAAGCAACAGAGAGAGAAAAAGAAAAGATGAAAGAACATTTCTTAATAAGTTGTCAGCTAGAATATATGTTTTGGGATATGGCTTATAAACTTGAAGAATGGCCTGTGAAAATGGAGGTAGTGAAATAATGACTTGGAAGATGAAAGAAATAGTACTTACTGTAATTCTAGCAGTGGCTTGCGGAGTTATCTATTTAGGATGGTCTACTCTTTGGATTCCGATTTCCGCCATTGTGGGTCCGATGGGTGCAGGTTTTATGTTTGGAATTTGGGTGATTGCTAGTCCAATAGTAGCGTATATTATCCGAAAACCGGGTGCCGCGCTTATTGCCGAGGTTGCTGCAGCAGCTGTAGAGTTGTTAACGGGAAGTCATTTTGGTCTAACTGCCCTGTTAGTTGGTGTCTTTCAAGGGATTGGTTCAGAATTTGCATTCGCGCTATTTAGATATAAGCGCTACAACCTATTTACTTTAATGCTATCAGGGGCTCTTGCAGGAGTTGGAAGTATGATCTATAACTTAATTGCCAACGGTTTTGGATTTTATACGACAGATGTATTTTTAATTACGTTAGGAATTCATGTAATAAGTGGAGCTATTCTCGGTGGTTGGTTAGCCAAAGTAGTAGTGGATTCACACGCTAAAACAGGTGTTTTAGAACAATATGAAATTATGAAAGAAAAAAGAAAAAGGGAAAACGTAAACGTAAATGTTTCTGGGATGTAATGATTTATCTATTCGCTTTTATAATCGTTCAGAAAAAATACTTAGAAATATTACTTTATCCATAAATAAAGGAGAGAAAGTATTAATACTAGGGCCAAGTGGGAGTGGGAAATCTACTTTGATTTCCGCTCTTGCAGGTATTATCCCTGAGCATGTTGAGGCAGAGGTAAGTGGTGAAATATTCCTCAGGAAAAATTCCGGTGTAATGTTTCAAGATCCTGATTCTCAATTTTGCATGCTCCATGTAGGCGAAGAAATTGCGTTTAGTCTCGAAAACCGATCTATTTCGCGAAGAGATATGGACAAAATGATTGCTGACTTAATGGCTAAAGTAGGGCTAAAGGTAGATAAGAAAATGCCAATTGAAACACTATCAGGTGGTATGAAACAAAGATTGGCTTTAGCTTGTTTATTAGCATTAGAACCAGAAGTATTGTTCTTTGATGAACCAACAGCCCAATTAGATCCTACATGCAGGAATGAGATTTTTAAATTATTGAATCACATAGCTGAAAAATCAAACCAAACAATGGTAATTGTAGAACATGTTCTTGATGGCTGCATCGAATGGATGGATCGGATCATTATAATAAATAAAAGTGGAATCGTTATTGGGGATGGAAAGCCAGAAGAGATTCTGCTGAAATTTAAAGACCAAGTAAGGGAAGCTGGTATTTGGCAGCCTAAGTTATTTCCAGAAAAATGGTCAGAAGTTGTTCGTAATGCCTCACACCCATTATCAATTAAACTTTCCGAAATGGCAGAAATGAAGTCAATAATAAAAAAGAAAGAATACCAAAAAGAAGATGTTATTATCAGCACCGAAAATGTTGAAATAGGCTATGGGAAGAAGACAATAGTAAGTGACATTAATATCGAAATACATAAAGGAGAATGGATTTCGATTGTTGGTGAAAATGGAAGTGGGAAAAGCACCTTCTTAAAAAGTCTTATCCACTTGGAGCCAATTAAAAAAGGCAAAATTCACTTTCAAAATACTGAACTAAAAAAATGGTCAGATCGTGAATTATTTAAAAAAGCGGGTTTTGTTTTTCAAAATCCAGAACTTCAATTTATAGCGGATACTGTATTTGAGGAAATTGCCTTTGGCGGACGACAAAGAAATTGGCCAGAAGATCTAATTACTACTAAAACAAAACAATTACTACAAGAATTTGGCTTGGAATCTTATCACAATGCGCACCCATTTACGTTAAGCTTAGGACAAAAACGGCGGTTAAGTGTTGCGACCATGTTATTGTTTGACCAAGATTTATTGTTGCTTGATGAACCAACATTCGGTCAAGATGAAAAAACAGCCAGAGAACTTATAAAACGCCTAAAGGAGAGACAAGAACAGGGAACAACGATTGTAATGGTAACGCATGATATGGATTTAGTTGATAATTTTTCAGATCAAGTCATTCTTTTTAACAAGGGAAGAGTGACATATCAAGGGACACCTTATCAGTTATTTTCTGATCAAAATATTTTACGTGAAAGTGCGTTAATTCCACCACTCCATTACCAGTTGATGCATGCGCGCAAGGAGAGTGTTTTTGTATGAAGGCTAACCATTCATTCCTTGCTTCTCTAAATCCTTCTTGTAAGTTACTCTCTCATTTTTTAGTTATGTTTCTATTGATGACAATTTCAAATCCAAAATTGACTTTTTTGATATGGTTACTTGCTGTATTGATTGGTATTTTTTTAGGCGGATGGAGAATTACTTACCTATTTAAAAGGCTTTTGCCTTACTTGGGATTTTTTATTCTTGTTTTTTGGATGATGGCAGCTTTTGGAGAAGGGGGAAAAACAATTTGGCAATGGGCCTGGTTTCATATTACTGAGGAGAGCATGAATCATGGTTTAACAATAGCTTTGCGGATGTTAGGGTTTGTAACGTATGGATTATTATTCACCTCTACAACTGATTTAACTTTGTTCATTATGAGTTTAATTCATCAATGTAAGCTATCACCAAAATGGGCGTACGGACTATTAGCAGGATTCCGCTTTATCCCACTATTCCAATCTGAACTAAACCAAATGAAGACCGCTCATAAGATCAGAGGCTACAAGCAAAATAATAGTTGGAAAGCTTTTATGAGGTACTCTTTACCACTGTTTACTCAAGGTATACGAAAATCAGAACGAATTGCAATAGCAATGGAAGCACGTGGATTTACGGGTACAAGAGATAGAACTTATTATCAAACAACTAAAATATTAACAAAGGATTTGGTCTATTTATTCTCTTTGTTCATTGTTGTACTAGGGATTCTTATTTTTATTAAATGAAGTGGGAGTTGGGGATATCTTCAATGTGAATTCAATAAATCCTCAGTTTGATTAACCGAGGTGAACAGTATCAAAAGTAAATTAGTTTTTTATTTGGAAATTGGTCATCTAAAAATATATGACCAATTTCAGTAAGTGAATTAGAGAAAAGGTCTTCATACGGGTGATGAAGGCCCAAAATCAGTAAGTGGAAGAGGAAAAGGGCCTTCATACAGGTGATGATGGCCCAAAATCAGTAAGTGGAAGAGGAAAAGGGCCTTCATACAGGTGATGAAGGCCCAAACTCAGTAAATGGTAGAGGAAAAAGGCCTTCATACAGTCAAGTCCATTTAATTGTGTAAAAGTGTAAACAATGATTTTCAACTTATAAAAAAGAATTCGTAAAGTGAGCTACATTTATTTAAAATTTACATTGAGGAGCGGGCATGATAGCCTGGAGGGCAAGCCAGGTGTTGTTAGACGCCTGGCTTCCTGGCTTTCCATCATGCCCAGTGGAGGCTCAATGTCAATTTGAAATTAGGCCTTTCCACTCTTTTAGGATAGAGTGTTATTATTATTTTTCTTTTGTTTTCTTAAGATAAGGAACATTATTTTTATTCCAATCTTCTTCAATATCTATTAATACTGAACCAATAATCCTGATAGCCGACTGATCATTCGTAAAGATCCGAATAACTTTTTCTCTTCTGCGAACCTCTTGGTTTAAGCGTTCAAGCATGTTCGTTGTGCGTAAGTGTTTATGATACTGGACCGGGTGGGAATGAAATTGGATAGCGTCTTCAAACCCATTTTCTAAAGTTTCAATCGCTTTTGAAAAGCCTTTCGTATCTTGATACTTCTCTACAAAACGATTTTTCAATTCCCTTACAACATCTATATCTGAGTTTTGAAAAAGGTCCTTCAGTTCTTGACGAGCTTCGGCAGTACCTTTCTTTGGCAGGGTATCCATGATGTTTCTTAAAAAATGAACACTACACCTCTGCCAAGAAGTGCCTAAGAATGATTCTTTAATGGATGTGACTAAGCCGCCATGAGCATCAGAAATCACCAACTTAGGGGATTGAAGTCCTCTGGACTTTAAATACTCAAAGAAGGATGTCCAGCTATCAGTGGATTCAGTGTGATTGACTTTTAGGCCAATAATCTCTCTGTGTCCACTTTCACTTACCCCAATGGCAATATGAACACTTTTAGAAACTACTTTATTGTTCTCACGAACTTTAATGTACATGGCATCTACGTAAATATACGGGTAGTAATGCACGTTAAGTGGACGGTTTCTCCAGTCGTTAATTATTGGGTCTACTGTTTTGATGAGATTGGAAACAAGTGATTTAGATACACTTGTCCCACATAATTCTTCTACAATTTTAGTCACTTTACGTGTAGAAACACCATTCACAACCATTTCAATCATGGAAAGGATAAGTGCTTGGTCGCAGCGTTTGTATTTTTCAAAGATAGTTGTAGAGAATTCACCGTCCCTAGTACGAGGAACCTTTAACTTTAGAGATCCAACACCAGTAATGAGCTCACGCTCATAAAAACCATTTCTGTAGCCTCTGCGTTCTTCTGTTCTTTCATGGGAAAGAGCATTAATATATTCGTCTCTTTCTTTCTCCATTAAGGAATTCAAAATAAGAGATAATGAAGCTTTCACAGGTGATTCTAGAGAGCTGCTTTCAATTTTCCCTTTGAGATCTTCTAAATTTATAGTAATATTGATTTGGGTCATCATCATGTCCTCCGTTTATGGTTTTCTTGGTCGAAAACATTGTAACACGGGCCATGATGATGACCTATTCTTTTTACACAATTATATGGGCTTAATCCTTCATACAGGTGATGAAGGCCCAAACTCAGTAAGTGGTAGAGGAAAAGGGCCTTCATACAGGTGATGAAGGCCCAAACTCAGTAAGTGGTAGAGGAAAAGGTCCTTCATGTAGGTGATGAAGGCCCAAACCCAGTAAGTGGTAGAGGAAAAAGGCCTTCATATGGTTGATGGCGAGCAAAATCAGAAAAAAACTAGTTAAATGACATCTTGTGAGTTTGATTATTACCAATTATTTTATTCGTAGAAGGACCATTGATGGACTCCTACTATTTCTAAATTTTTTTCCAGAATCTTTCTTATCCTCTTTTTGGATCCCACCACCATACACCACTCATGGATTACATTTGTAGTAATTTTTTTATTAGGAAAAAGAAGCTTAAGTTCATTTACACTTCGCATTACGGCAGTTGCCATCGGTTCTACATGCCCACATTGCTTACAAACACATTTATTTCCCTCGACAGAAATTGAAAATGAGGCACACTTTACACAAGTGTTTCCCTTTCGCAGCTGGTCATAATCATAAGATGGTAATAACTTATAAGGAGAGTCTTTAATATGAAGTGAAGTTAATTTGTCAGCTATCATCTTGTGTTTACTAATTAATTTTGAAGGGATCGAATCAAGGTTTTTCAAATAGCTATTAATCTGAGTAGGGAAAATAAATGGTTTGTTGAGGGGTGCTTGGTATAAGGTGAATTCGGGGTTGATGAAAACGACGGAAGCATTAATAGGTATTTTAAATCCAAGACTCTGGAGTAACTGTCGTAACAATGATTCGCTTCTACTCAATTGGAGTAGAGGATTAATAATTTCGGTTTTGGGTTTCTTGTAAAATCTTTCCGATTCGTAATAATAATCCCCTTCATAATTTTTTACTTCGAAAAAATAAATGGTTTCTGAAGTAATAAGTAGTGTGTCGATTTGGAACATGGTGTTATTAAATTTGAGTAGCAAATCATTTAAAATATAGCATTCACACTGAAGCTTTTCCGTCATTACATCAAATAATATTTCCCCTGCATAGCCCTTTTTAAGGTTAAAATAGTGCTGCTTGTCCTTATCTGACAAATCCATTCGATCGTTTAAAGATTTCAAAATGAGTAATTCAGCAGATTTAGTACGAGATTTATATGGCATTGTCCACATCCTTTCTAATTTTTCAAAACTTTAAGACTAATATATTAAATATACCAGTGTGTCTGTTTTTAGTGAATATTTTATTAAATGTTAGTTTAAGATTTTTATGAGGAAAGAGGGTAGCTAATAGGCCTGCTGTAATCTAAATACCACCCACCCGAAGTTCTCATGTTACAGCCAATTGTTTCTGCAAGAAATAAAAGCCACCCTCAATTAGCTGGATGATCGAGTACCTATTATTATTTTTTCCAAAAATGTAGCAATCAATCAAAAAGAAAATACTGCTTAGGCACCACACTTGCAGTGATAATCAGAATCTTAAGAAAAACAGAATGAAGCTTCTTTTTTATTCATATATCTAAAATAGTAGGACAAAGTCATGTTTACCGAAACTTTCATTGGGGTTTGGGAGATTTGGTCTTGTCTATTTTGTTTTTGCGCCTTTGCCAGACATCAGCTTTATAAGTATTTTAAGAAAGGAGTATTCAAATCTAGATCCTAGTTTAGTATTACGCTCATGTTAAAAGAAGAGTTCATTTTCTAATCGGAAGGTGGAAGAAGAAAAATGAAACAAAATCCTTTCAAAACAGCTTCTTTAGGTATTCAACATGTGTTAGCGATGTATGCAGGTGCGGTAATTGTTCCTTTAATTGTCGGTGGTGCCCTAAAATTAACAATTGAACAATTAACATATTTAGTATCAGTTGATATTATGATGTGTGGGATTGCTACATTATTGCAAGTGTGGCGCAATCGTTATTTTGGAATAGGTCTACCCGTTGTTCTTGGGTGTACATTCACTGCTGTTGGCCCGATAATTGCTATTGGCAGTCAACATGGAGTTACAACGATTTACGGCTCGATTCTTGTTTCTGGGCTGTTTGTCGTTCTTATAGCTAAATACTTTGGTATGCTCGTTAAGTTCTTTCCTCCCGTCGTTACTGGTTCGGTCGTAACTATTATTGGAATTACCCTCATTCCCGTTGCAATGAATAACATGGCTGGTGGGGTAGGTAGCCATGATTTCGGGTCCATTCCTAATATTTCTCTTGCATTTGGAACATTGCTCTTCATCTTATGCCTCTTCCGGTTTTTTAAAGGGTTTGTCCGATCAGTTGCTATCCTACTCGGATTAGTTATTGGGACGATTGTATCCTCCTTCATGGGATTGGTTGATTTCTCTGCTGTTGCGGACGCATCATGGTTCCATATGCCTAAGCCGTTTTACTTTGGAATGCCTACCTTTGAATTAACATCTATTTTAACCATGATATTAGTTGCGGTTGTTAGTCTTGTTGAATCAACAGGCGTCTATTTTGCACTTTCAGATATTGTTGGAAGGAAAGTTGAGGAAAAAGATTTATCAAATGGTTATCGTGCAGAGGGGTTGGCGATCTTGTTGGGGGGATTATTCAATGCCTTCCCATATACCACCTACTCTCAAAATGTGGGATTGGTTCAATTATCAGGTGTCAAAGGAAAAACCGTTATTTATACTGCGGGTGTTTTTCTTGTCGTGCTTGGATTGGTTCCGAAAATTGGTGCTATGACTACAGTGATTCCTGCTCCAGTACTTGGTGGAGCGATGATTGCCATGTTCGGTATGGTTGTGGCTTACGGGATCAAAATGCTTAGCAAGGTTGACTTTTCATCCCAGGAAAATTTACTTATCGTTGCTTGTGCAGTAGGGATGGGAATAGGAGTCACTGCCGTTCCAGGCGTATTCGTCAAAATGCCTGAGAGTGTAAGAATCTTGACCGATAATGGAATTGTAGTTGGCAGTTTGACTGCTATCTTCTTGAACATTGTTTTTAATGTCAAAGCAAGAGCAAAAGTAGTTAATGCTGAGGAAAAGTCGGCTTAATATAAAAATGAGATTTTCTGTAACTGCTTACAGTAAAAAAAGGAAGATTGAGCAAATCAATTTTCCTCTTTTTTTTATTGGCTGTGTTAAAGGCGAATGTTGATTTTTACACCTGTTGATTGGAGCGGAGGGCGCTCGACTCCTGTGGGATGAAGAGGTCACGGGAGACCCCGCAGGCGCCTAAAGCACCGAGTAGGCTCCCGGAGCTCCCCGCGTTCGCTGAGCGCCTGGAGTGGAAATCAACAACCAAGTTTAACAGAGCTTTTTTATTTAGGCTCTTTTCTTAAATCTTGTTGCTATTTAAAACTAAATTAGAATGGTATTCCAGTTTACCGATGAAAACCGTAGGAAATTTTTAAGAAAAGAGCACGATACCATTGTTATTTCGTGTTTTTAGGCTAGGTACGAAAAACAACAATTTATGCGAAAACTGCCTTTATTTAAAAAAACGCCAAGAGAGGTTCTTAGTGACCGTAAACAAAAAAAGAAAGAACGGTCACCCTAAAAGGGGACTGTTCACTTTTATCAATATTAATAACCTATACTAGGAATACGTTTCAATAACCGCTTGATTGATTTATTTACTTCCTTTAAAACAAGTGGTTTGTCTACCGATTTCATGATTCGGTTTTCCATCAAAATCTTTCCGTTGACAATCGTTGTTTCTACATCCGCTCTTGTCGTAGAATACACAATCCTTGAGATCGTATCGACTTCACTGGAAGGGTAGAGGTGGAAGTCATTTAGGTTTAGGATGACGATATCAGCTTTTTTGCCAACTTCAAGGCTGCCAATCTGGTCTTCCATTCCTACTGCTTTCGCACCACCAATCGTTGCCATTTTAAAGATGGTTTCCGCATTCATGCAGGTAGGTCCATGTTTAGGTTTTTGAATAACGGCTGCAAGGCGCATTTCGTTAAACATGTCTAAATTATTATTGCAAGGTGCACCATCTGCTCCTAGACTAACAAATGCTTCTAATTCTACTAAATCAGGAATATCGGCTATGCCAGAAGCTAGCTTTAAATTGGATCCTGGGCAATGGCTAACCTTTACGCCTCTTTTACTTATAATTTGTTTTTCTTCTTCATCTAACCACACACAATGAGCAAGAATTAAATTTTCATTGGCTAAACCAATATGGTCAAGATAGACAACATTTCGCATGCCTTTTTCTTGTTCGACGAGTTCAATTTCCCCTTGGTTTTCGGAAGCGTGAGTATGGACCTTTACTTGATATTTTTTAGAAAGATCCCGAACCTGGACCAATAGATCTTCTGTGCACGAGACAACAAACCTTGGACTAAAGGCATATTGGATTCGTCCGTCATCACGTCCATGCCATTTCTCTAATAAATCCACGCTTTGTTGAATCGACTTATTCGTGTCTTCTCGAAGCAGCAAGGGAACCTCTGCACCTTTATCCATCATTACTTTTCCTGATAAAGCGCGGATTCCACTTTCATATATGGCTTGAAAAGCGTTGTCTGTATGATGGACTGTTTCCATATCAACAATGGTCGTTGTGCCACTTTGAATTAATTCACCAATACCAAGCATGGCAGAGTAATAGGATGATTCTTCATCATGGGCGGCTTCTAGGGGCCAAACCTTTTTTTTCAGCCAATCTAAAAGCTCAAGGTCATCTGCCTGTCCACGGAACAATGTTTGACATAAATGAATATGGGTTTGAACAAAACCTGGGATAACCGTTCGATTCGTGCCATCAATAACCTTTTCAGCGCTATAAGGTAAATTTTCCCCAATCGCAACAATCCGGTCATTCTCTATATATAAATCCCCATGAATTATCTCTTCCTTTTGATTCATGGTAATAATTTCAGCATTTTTTATTAAAATAGATGTCATAACACGCCACCTTCAAAAGGATATTTGACGAAGCTATTAATCCACAAGCTGGAAAAAAGAGGTATAATAATTTCTTCTCAAATTCCCCAGGTTATATTGGTTCCTATCACAATTATTCTATAAAAACAGCTACCGCACGTATTGGAGATCCAGTTCCTTTCCGAATACGAAGGGGTAAACCGAAATATAAAAATTTTTTTCCGGCCACTTTATCAAGATTACATAAATTTTCTGTATTGGTTATTTGGTATTCTCTACAAATAACATGGCCAGAAAACAGCGGATCAATCGGATTGTCGATCGCAGGTGCGTCAATTCCTATATTCACAACTCCAAGATCCGCTAACCATTTGGCAGCTTCATAGTTTAAACCCGTGTACCTTGTAAGCCATTCGTCCGTACCATACGCACGGTTATAGTGGCCGGTATAAAGTAAGGCAATATCGCCTTCTTGAAGAACTTGTCCTGTTCTTTCTAAGGCTATCTCTAAGTCGGAAGGAGTAATATAGGCATCTGGCGAAACATGAGACACATCAAGACAAATAGCTGGTCCATAAAAATACTCCAGTGGCATTTCATCAATGTATTGACCTTTAGGGTCAAATTCATAGGTGGCATCACTATGAGTGGGTCCATGCTCATTAATCAGTAAATTATTGGTCGCAAATTCAAAGCCAATTTGTTCTTTGCTTTGTTGATGTGAAATATTCGGGAAAATCATCGTCTTTTGGTGAAGGGGAAATACTGGCATTCCTTGATATATTTCTTGAGTTAAATCTACTAATCTCACTCCCATATATTTTCCCCCTTAGCCCACAATCGTGTTAATAATTTCAAATTTGTCTACGTCCACTAGGCCTTTATCGGTAATTTTCCAAGTAGGGCTGGTGACAAGAGACCAAAACGATAGATGCATAAATGGAACATGGATACCACAACCAAGCTCAGTTCGTGCAAGACTTGTCAATTCAGTAATTCGCTCACTGACTTCTTTGCCTGTTAATTCATCTGTGATCAGACCGCCAACTCGTAAAGGTAGATCACCAACCACTTTTCCATCCTTAATCATGGCAATCCCGCCATCCATGGCGATGATCCGATTCACGGCTGTCACCATATCCTCATAATTGGTCCCAGCAACAATGATATTATGAGTATCATGGGCAACGCTTTCAGCAATCGCACCATTTTGGAGCTTTAACCCATGGATGAATGTTTTGCCAATATTGTTTGTTCGTCCGTGTCTTTCAATGACAAGCATAGGAAGCACATCTTGTTTAAGGCAAGGCGCGACAACCCCGTGTTTGACATTCATATCAAACTCTTGTCCACCTGTTAGGTTTTGATCGGGAATCGCGACAATCGATCGAACCCGAGCACGTGAACCTTGTGCGCGAATGGTGAGGTCATCAAGGGTGACAGGGCCTCGTTTTACTGATTTTTTCACTGATTCCGGATACTTATATGGGGCAATGTCTAAAAGAAGCTTTCCTTTTTCAGCTGCTTTTTTTCCATTCAAAAAGACCTGGTCAACAGTCACATCATTTAAATCACTAAGAACTACGATATCGGCGCGTTTTCCAGGTGCTATGATTCCAATATCTTTAAATCCAAAGTGGGTAGCAGGGTTAATGGTCACCATCTGGATGACTTCAACAGGGTCCATTCCATGAGTAATGGTTCGGCGAACGACATCATTCATATGTCCAGATTTCAATAAATCCTCCGGCACCATATCATCTGTGACTAAAATGGCTCTTCTAGAATCAAGCCCTTCCTCTGTAATTGCGCGAATGCACTCAGGCATGTTTCGTTGGGAGGAGCCTTCTCGGATAAAGACACTAACCCCATAGCGTAGCTTTTCAATCATTTCTTCTTTAGTAGTCGTTTCATGACAGGATATATGTGTTCCACCGCTGATAATATGTGCAGCTAACTCTTTACCGAATAATCCTGGAGCATTTCCTTCTACCGTTTTTCCTATTCCTTTTGCGTACGACACGGCGGCGATTAGATCGTCGATTTGTTCTGGAGCGTGCTCGTAAACGGGTTTGATATTACTAAAGCTTTGGATTTCACCAATCCCTTGAACCTGTTTATCATCCAATAATTCCTTCATATCTTTCGCGTTAACATCAAAACCACTAGTTTCAAGGCCTGGTGCATCTGGAACAGCACAAGGGACGGTTAAGAAGACATGATTAGGCAATAGTTTTGCTTCTTTAATCATTTCTTGCATGCCCATTACACCCAGGACATTCCCTATTTCATGTGGATCGCCAATAAGAGTAGTTGTTCCAGTTGGAATCGATAGTTTGGAAAATTCTGAGATGGTTAGCATGGCGCTTTCAAAGTGCATATGAGAATCGATAAAACCAGGGCAGATAAACTTTCCTGAGACATTTTCAACCTTCGTCTTTGGTCCGATGAGCTCATTACAATTCCCTACCATGAGGATATATTCACCCTTTACGGCTACATCGGCTTTATAAATTTCCCTTGTAATGACATTAATAAAATATCCATCTTTTAAAACAAGGTCAGCATATTGATTAGAATCTAGTAAAGTATCCACTAATTTTCTCCACTGAATGGCTTCTTTAATTCCACTTGCATCTATGACCATAAATCAATACACTCCTTCAATCTTCTCGTATTCAAGGGTATCAATAATCCCGATAATTGCTGCATCAACAGGAGCATCTTTATTGGAGGTTACTCTTGCTGCAACACTGCCACTTACTAAAATTACTTTTTCGCCAATTCCAGCACCGACTGTATCAATCGCAATTACCGGACTAGAAGGGGAGGCCTCCCCATTTAATTGAATAGGCTGGGCAAGCAACAACTTAGTTCCAACTAGATGAGGATCTTTTCTTGTGGCCGTTACTCTTCCAACAACAATTCCAACTTCCATAATTGTTGCCAACTCCTTTATTCACTGATTAGATTTATTTGATGTTGTTTTAGCATGTCTTTTGCGAGAGGTGTAACAATAGTCTGTTGGTCAACAACCAATTCTTTTTCCTTTTTATATAGGAACTGTTGAATATCTTTTGCAGTTATGACTTTTTTCTTCTGATCTGATTTTGAAAAAAAGCAATCGATCTCATCAGGCTCAATCATTTGAATACCTACGGATTGTAATAGCTGAAGTTCTCTTTTTAGTTTTGATTTTAAATACGGTGTTCCATGTGTTAATTGGTCTTCTTTCCAAACGGAATGATTTGGGTCCATGCCAATGGAAAGAGCGCTTACTTTTCTTTTTGAAAATAAAGACTGTAAAAGAAATCGAACAAATCGATCATGATCATTTAAAGCAAGGATGTTGGATACGAGAGAGAAGGATAAAATAGGAAGAAATAGAAAATCTAAATCTTTCATATTTTCCAGCACCTGAATCGTTATCCAATCATCAATTTCTGTCCGCTCGACTATCTCTTTTTTATCGTAGTAACGGAATACTTCTTCATGGATTAATAAGCGTATCCTCATTTTCTGTTTCCGTAGCATTTTGATTGCATGCATTGCTTGGTCCATCCCTACAAAGTGATAGGGTAAATAGACAACCATCTTTGTAGGTGATGGCGGTTGGCGATGGAATAATAGTTCATGCAGAGTGTTTTCCATTAAAGCACTCTGCTGATGACTCCTCACGATTATTCACCTTTAGATAATAAGACTCTTTCAATCTCGCTATGTGGTCTTGGAATGACGTGGACAGATACAAGTTCACCCACTCGACTGGCTGCATCGGCTCCTGCATCTGTCGCTGCTTTTACTGCTCCTACATCACCACGAACCATAACCGTTACTAAACCAAAACCAATTTTTTCATACCCGCAAATAGAAACATTTGCTGCCTTCACCATTGCATCTGCTGCTTCAATTGCTCCTGTAAGTCCTTTTGTTTCAACTAAACCTAATGCTTCACCCGTCATATAAATCCTCCTCATAATCTTTATGATTCCTATTTTTTAGCTTTCTGTTTTTAATTGAAATCTACTTAATAGTTTCTCACTTACTTCTTGATGCGCCCTTGGGATCACGTGGGAAGAAACGACTTTACCGACATTGCTGCCTGCTCGGCTACCTGCATCTACAGCTGCACGAACTGAGGCAACATCACCGCTAAAATGGACCGTTACCCCTAATCCACCCTGAACACCGATGATTTTTTCAATCGCCGTAATTTCCACATTTGCTGCTTTTACTGCCGCATCCGCAGCAGAAACGGCCGTTGCATACCCGATCGTTTCAATAAGTCCTAATGCTTGTTGCATGGTATTACCCCTTTCCATAAAGGACTATATTCGATCTCCTAGTTTTTTAAGTATTGAAAGTGTTTCTGTGATTGCTTCTGTTTTTCCAGTGATTACAAGATACTGCTGTTCAAGTTGAATCGAAAGGTCAGGATTTTGTTCATTTTTATAAAATTGATCGAGGAGAAGGAGATTATTAAAAAATGTTAAACCCTCTACTAATCCTATGCTCTCGACATGTTTCATAATCCCAAGCTGTTTTAAAACCCATGCACTTGGTGAATTTAGCTGTAAGGTTTCAACACTAGCTAATGACCGCTTAGAAATATGCAAGAAGGTATCCTTGGCTATTTTTTCTAGGCGATTTTCATTAGTATCGTATAGCTCTAACGTGAAGGGCTCGCTCTTTGCTTTATTCCAGATCAAGTGATATTTCAAATCAGGGTACATTTTAAGCAAATCATTCAGTAGGAGAAGTTGACTTGGATAACAAACTTTCGAGTTAACAACCGCTACAGAGTATCCTGTGGTTGTTCGTTGAAACAAATGTGTGAGATTTGGATGTACAGATGGAAAAAACCAAATAGAAGAGCCATCCTGCGTTGAACCAATTAACCTGGCATTTCCTAAGCCTTGTCCTGAATCGATTCTAGCTTCTACTTTTTCTGATTTTCCATTTGAAAAATATACTTTCTTTAACTCTGATATGGAATCTTCTAAAGATGATTTGGTCTGCTTTAGAACTCCAGTATCTTGAGTTTGCGTTGTTTTCTCATTTGTTTTTTGCTGATTTAGCTGGTTATTGAGCATAGATAATCGTTTTTCTAAATTTTTATTTTGATGATTGGGTCGTACCAGCTGATTAAGAGCATTTAGATCGCTTGTTTTCTGATTTGGGGACTGGGTAGAATTTTTATCGTTCTTTTGTTGTGTAGTCTTTTTTCCATTGAGAGCTTCCTCCACAACGTTTTTCATAAAATTAGACAATTTAACACCCCCCGATTATAGAATTTTACTTAATTCTTGATGTGGCCGAGGTATGACATTTGCACAAATAAGGACTCCGCCTACACGCTTGGTAGCAAGTTTGCCTATTTCTACAGCTGCACTAACAGCAGCCACATCACCTTTGACAATGATGGTTATATGACCAGAACCGACCTTCTTCAAATCGACTAATTGTACATCTGCTGCTTTTGCCATGGAATCAAGGGCATCAAAAGCGCCTGTTAATCCGATTATTTCTACTAACCCAATTGCATCCATCTAATCGTCTCCTAACGAATCGATCATCCTATTACCTATTCAAACCTGATTTTGAAACCAGGAAAGAGCCTTATTCGAAATAATCCCTTAAATCTATTTTGATTGGGATGGAGGTACGTCTAAATTGTTCGGCATATTTCAAAGGATAGGTTGCATCGATCCCCATTTTAGCGGTTACACCTCTTAAATTATGAGACGCTTCCAGCGGTGATCCCTTTGCTCCAGGTACAATAAAAATATCCTCATCCGCTTGAACTCTGGTTGCGAGTGCAAATTCGACATCCTCAGGATTATGAATATCGACATCATCATTTACCACTACTACATGCTTTAAATCTTTATCACTCGCAAAAGCGGCAAGAGCAGCTTGTTTGCCATCTCCTTCGGATTTCTTATCGATTTGGATAATGGCGTGGTATCGCCCAATTCCCCCTAGGGTGATATGGACATCCTTTATAGTCGGGATTACTTGTTTAATAGTAGTAAACAGGGTAACCTCACGAGCTAATGCCATCGGTAGCTTTTCCTCGTAGCTCGCAGGCATGATCGTTTGATTAATTGCATTGTTTCGGTACGTTACGGCGGAAAATTCAATGACCGGTTGAGGGGAGGCGCCCCCATAATATCCTGCTAATTCTGCGAAAGGTCCTTCTAGGACGCGTTCGTGGGGAAGCATTCTTCCCTCTAAAACAATTTCTGCATCGGCAAGTACTTCAAGATCAACCGTTTTGCATTTCACAACATCGAGAGATTTCCCTAAGAGTGCGCCCGCAATGTTTAATTTATCGGTATGATATAAATGAGTGCTTAGCTGGGAAGCTAGGGTAATAGCTGGAACCACACCGAACATGACGGCGACTTCCATCGGTTCTCCTCGTTTTTCAAACTCAGCGTATTGGGCATTTAATTCAGGTGAAGTAATCAATATATTGGTTTTATTACCACCCAAATATTGCATTCTCCGAATCGATGTATATTGCTTTTTACCGGTTAAATCTTTGACGACTAAAATTCCAGAAACATAATATTGTCCGGAGTCTTCAGCATGATATTTTAAAATAGAGAAGAAGTCCTTGAGATCGAAGGTGTCTTTCACCACATTTTCGTGAACAGGTCCATTGCTTACTTCGGTTACGGGAATTGGTTGGACAATTGAATCAATAATCTTTGAGATGAAATCGTAGGGACCAATTCCGAGACTTTCTGCTAATAGCTGTCTATCGCCCCCAAGACCAACGATCAAAGGGAAGGAGCAGCCCAATACATTTTCAAAAAGCAGGGGTTGTACGCCTTTCGTTGCCTTTACAACTGCACCTAATTCAAAAATAGGATCAACGGTTCTTTTGATATGCTTTAAATGACCCTGCTTGTCCAAAACAGTAAGTAAGTCTCTTAAATTAGTAGGGTTCATTGTGGTTCACCCCATCTTTGGATCAATTCATGATCGATAGTAAGCATGTCCAAAATTCTCCCAACCATAAAATTAATGAGTTCCCATAGTTCAGTTGGCCGATGGTAAAATCCTGGTGCTGCTGGCACAATCGTCACACCTGCTTCTGCTAGCTTCGTCATATTTTTCAAATGAATTAGATGAAGCGGAGTTTCACGTGGGACAATAACCAACTTTCGATTTTCTTTCATGACAACACTTGCTGCCCGGTTTAGTAGCGTATCACCGACTCCATTTGCAATGGCACCCAATGTATTCATCGAGCAAGGACAAATAACCATTCCATCTGTTTTAAAGGATCCACTTGAGATATTTGCAAATAGATTATTGTTTTTATGAATCGTGGCATATTGTTTGATCATGTCTAAACTAACTCCGCATTCATATTGCATTACCTTTTCTCCCATTTCGGTAATGACTACATGCGTTTCGATTCCGAGTTCATGGAGAGCACGGATCAGTGTATAGCCATACACTGATCCGCTTGCTCCAGTTATCCCAACGATAATTCTCAATTTTGTTCTCTTAACATCAGAAATTTATACATTTTGATTTTGGGAGAGTTGTTCTTTTACAAGTGTTGTATATTCCTCAACAGACATGATATCTCCAAAAATATCGATATCTCTTAGTCCAGAAACATGCATGTCATCATCTTGTGAGGTGGTAGCATCAGAAACACAAATAATATTATATCCATGATATAGACCGTCAGAAGCTGTGCTTCTCACACAAACATTTGTCCAAACACCTGTTAAAACGAGCGTATCTATTTCCTCTTCACGGCAGAAAAGGTCAAAGTCGGTATAGCTGAAGGCGCTATGACGTCTTTTTTGGACAACATAGTCTCCTTTGTCTTGCTCTGGTTGAAGCTCAGGGATAAAATCTGAGCCCCATGTTCCTTTAATGGCATGAATAGGGCGTACACGGAAATCTCGATCTTTTTGACGATGAGCTTCTTGAACATGAATGACTTGAATATTGTTTTCATGTGCAAAATCAAGGAGTTGACGGATTTGAGGAACAATCTTTACTCCGTTTTTACAAACAAGAGCTCCGTTTTCACTAATAAAATCATTTAACATATCAATCACAACTATCGCGTGTTTTTTTCCGCGTAATTCCATAGAAAGGCCTCCTAAGTTTATTCGTTTTGATCTTTTTTTAGTTTCTTTTAGACTGTGATAACACAGGTTCTTTTTGGCTAAGCAGAATTTATATCCATAAATTCTGCTAGCGCATAAGGGCAACTACGCCTCTGACATCGCCCTTAGGGGCTTGCCAATCGGTGAGTTTTCTTTATTTTAGTAGCTATAGTCTGGATGGTTTAATACTTTTCGTATTTCAATGCACGATCGAGACGTTGGATGCTTTGTCGTGTTACGAATTGGCCATATCCAGCTTCACCGACAATACCGCCATTAAATTCATCGTAAACAAGTTCTCCACGAATCACTGTTTGAACGGGTTTCCCTTTTAACTCTAAGCCATGTAGTGGATTGTATTTGCACATGGATTCTGTTTTCTCTTCATCAATGGTGTACTCACGATTAAGGTCAATAATCGTGAAATCAGCATCGCTACCGATTTCCATCGAGCCTTTTTTCGGATAGATTCCATAGTGAATGGCAGCATTGCGGCTAGTTACTTCAACAAATCTTGATAATGATAAACGACCTTTATTTAGTCCCTCACTAACAAGAATTGGAACCATTGTTTCTACCCCAGGAATACCTGGGAAGGTGTTCCAAATATTTGAACCCTCAGCAGCCTTTTCTGTGGCAATTTCATATGGAGCATGGTCTGTTCCAACGAAATCGATTGTTCCATCAGCAAGTGATTGCCAGTGAACCAAATTGTCTTCTTTTCCTCTTAATGGAGGAGCAATTTTGGCAAACGAACCTCTTTCAGTCATAGCGTCCTGTGCATTTAGCGTTAAATAGTGCGGGCAAGTTTCTGCAGTGATTCTCACACCGCGTTTTTTTGCTTCGCGTACTAATTCCGCTCCTTCTTTCGTACTCATATGAACGATGTGTACACGTGCATCTGTTGCTTCTGCGAAGCTAATAATTAACTGAATCGCAACTTTTTCAGCAAGAGAGCTGCGTGCCTCTGCCCACGCTGGCCCGTCTAAACGCCCAGCTTTTTTCAGCTTTTCAGTATCGAAGGTACAAATATCATAATTTTCTGCATGGATCCCAATAGGTATGTTTGTTGGCGCTAATTTTCTAAAAATTTCTAGCATTTCACCATCGCTAACCTTTGGATAAGTTGGAACAGATGGAGTCATATACACCTTAAATGCAACTACTCCTTCTTCAATTTGTGGAAAGACATTGTCTAACAAACCTTCGCGAACATCTTCACCAGTAACCCCACCCCAAAAGCAAAAATCTGTATAGGCTTGGTCCTTAATTGGTTCTAGTTTTTTATAAAGGCTATCTTTATCCCGAACAGATGGCTTGCTACAGCAAGGCATATCAATAATAGTAGTTAATCCACCAGCGGCAGCTGCACGGGTTCCGGTCGCGAATGTTTCACGATGTGTAAAGCCAGGATCCATAAAATGGGTATGAGGATCGATACACCCAGGGACAACTAAATTTCCTTGACAGTCAATAACTCTATCAGCTTGTAAACCAGTAATGTTACTAACAAAACCGGTTATCTTGCCGTCATCTACTAAAATGTTTGTTAAAACCTGCCGATCACCTTGGGGAATGTTTGCGTCTTTTAAAATTAAATCCATATCAATACCTCCACTTTTTAATAATGAATCTAGTAAAACCGTTGAAGCATGTCCCAAATGCCTCTATTAAGCAAAGGAATAGCTTATTATCATTAATATTCAGGCTGTATTAATAAATACCAAACTTTTTTAATCTTTATTTAATAATTTTTATGAAATTTGAAACTATATTTTTTCAAAAAGACATGCTGTTTATTTTATATGCATATATTTTGAAAAAAAGTAATAGAGGTTCGAGGAAATGGAGGAAATTAAGGTGAAAAAAACTTTTCATTTGCGTGTGAACGGAGTAGAAAGGGAAGTCATTTGCCACCCAGCCAAAACGTTATTAGCTGTTCTCAGGGATGATATTGGTTTTACAGCAAGTAAGGAATGTTGTGGGAAAGGCGAGTGTGGGTCTTGTACGGTGTTGATAGATGACCAACCAGTTTGTTCATGTCTCCTCATGGTTAGTCAAACGGAAAATAAGGAAATTATCACCTGTGAAGGTATAGGAACAACGGAAAATATGGATATTCTTCAACATGCCTTTGTTTTAGAGGGGGCCGCACAATGTGGTTATTGTACTCCCGGGTTTATCGTATCCGCGAAATCTTTCTTAAATGATATTAATGAGGTTCCATCAAAGGAGCATATTAAAGAGGCCCTTGGAGGGAATTTGTGCCGATGTACAGGTTATACGAAAATTATTAAAGCTGTGGAAACCGCGGCAAAGATGCAATTTTCGATGGATGAAGTAAAACATGGTTAAATGTGCTGCCATTCTATTAACAGCTGGAAAATCAACTCGAATGGGTTGTTTAAAATCACTTTTACCATGGGAAGGAATGACATTACTTCAACATCAGCTATGCCAATTGGGACTATCGAAGGTCGATCAATTGGTAGCAGTGTTAGGCTATCAATCAAGGAAACTTATTCCGTACTTTGAGAATACTTCTGTCCATTTTGTCTTTAATGAGCAATTTGAATTGGGGAAAACAGAATCAATTAAAAAAGGGCTTCTTTCTATTAAAGAGGGCACTGACTGTATCATGATTATCTCAGTCGACCAGCCTGTGAACCAATTATTACTAGATTCGATGATCAATCATTTTGTTCAAACAAAAAGTAAAATCATCATCCCTGTTTACAATGGGAAACGGGGGCATCCTATTTTGTTTTCAACAGAATTAGTAGAAGACTTGTTGCGAATTAAGGAAGAAACAAACGGTCTCAAGGCAGTTTTACATAAGTGGAAAAATGAGATAAATGAACTGAATGTTGAAGACCGTTCTGTGTTATATAATTTTAATTCTCCAAAGGATTACGAAGAAGGCTTTTTCGAAAGGGGATTAAATTGCAATGAACGTTTCTGAGATAGATGTTATAACGCCAAAATCAGTCCTTGAATGTTTAGAAATATTGGCGAAAAACAGGGGCGAGTACCGCTTGATTGCGGGCGGGACAGATGCAGTTGTTAGAATGAAGGATGGCCACTTCAGGCCTTCGGTTTGGATCAATAGTAAAGATCTTCATTCCTTGAGCTTTATTAAACAAGTTGAAAACGAAATACAAATCGGTCCATTATGCACCCATACTGAATTGATTCGTTCTCCATTAATACGAGAGAAAGCGGATTTGATCGTTGAAGCGGCCCGACAAGTAGGTGCCACTCAAATTCAAAATATGGGAACGATAGGTGGAAATGTGGGAACAGCCTCTCCAGCAGGTGATCTTATTCCGACTCTTTACGTATTAAGTGCACGAATAGAACTATCCTCATTGAATGGAAAACGAGTTATTCCGGTAGAAGAATTTTTTCTTGGGCCAGGAAAGACCGATATGAAGCCTAATGAAATGATCACTAAGATTATCATAACGCCACAAACGGAAAATGAACTAGGTATATTTGAAAAACTTGGCCCAAGGAAGTCGCAAGCCATATCCATTGTAAATGTTGCTTGTTCTCTTCAAATGGATGCGAATCGAAAGTGCTTAGGTGGAAAAATAGCGTTTGGCTCGGTTGGTCCAACTGTTATTCGCGCCAGAAAGTGTGAGTCGATGTTAACTCTAGCAAACTTAGATGAAGAAATGATAGAAAATATTGGGGAAATGGCTTGGAAGGAAGTCATGCCGATATCAGATATACGGGCGTCTGCTGGTTATAGAAGAGACATGGCAAAAGCACTTCTAAAACGAGGCTTGTTTCGTTTAATGAAAAGGTGGGAAGAAAGATGAATCAGGAGGAATGGAAATATATAGGGAAAAGAATTCCTAGAGTAGATGGGCCGGAAAAGACAACCGGTGAGCTGAAATATATGACGGATCTCCAATTTCCAAATATGGTTTGGGGTAAAGTGCTTCGCGCGAAGTATCCACATGCAAAAATAGTAAAGATTGATACAAAAGAAGCTGAAGCTTTAGCTGGTGTGGTAGCTGTTCTTACCTACAAAGATATTCCGGGATTTAATGGGTTTGGCATTGTCGATCCTGACCAACCCGTATTATGTGAGGATCTCGTTAGAACTACGTCGGATGCAGTCGCGTTAGTAGCGGCAGAAACAGAAGAGATAGCTGAGGTAGCCCTTTCCTTAATTAAAGTGGAATACAACCAACTTGAAGTTGTATCGGATCCTGAATATGCGATGACGGAAGCTGCACCCAAGCTTCATCCAAGTGGAAACACCTATAGCCATGTGAAAATTAAAAATGGTGATGTGGAAAAAGCCTTTCAGGAAGCTGATTTTATCCTGGAGAACACCTTTATTTCTCCAAGGCAAATGCATGCTTTTATTGAAACAGAAGGCGGGTGGGCGATGGTTGAAAAGGATGGCTCACTCAGTATCTATTGCCCTGGACAATATTCATTTCGTGATCGACTTCAGGTTGCTCGTGCATTAGCTCTTAATCCCGATCGAATTCGTGTCGTTTCTAGCCCCGTAGGAGGGGGATTTGGAGGAAAAGATGAAATTACCGTTCAAATTTACTTAGCTTTATTGGCTTTTCATACCAATGGTCGCCCAGTAAAGATTCACTTAAAAAGAGAAGAGTCTGTTCAAGCCGGAATTAAACGCCATCCTTTCAAGGTAGAGGTCAAAACAGCTGTAAAAAATGATGGAACCATTATTGGCCATAAGGTAAGAGCTGTTGCCGATACGGGTGCATATGCTTCATTGGGAGATGCTGTCATCGCTCTAGCCATTGAACACGCATGTGGCCCATATAAAATTCCAAATATTGATTTAGAAGGATTTTGTGTCTATACAAATAATGGGGTTTCGGGAGCTTTTAGAGGATTTGGAGTCAATCAGGTTTGTGTTGGGATCGAAACTCATATCGATATCATAGCAGAGCGATTAGGCATTTCTCCTATTGTTGTTAGAAGGGCACATGCTTATCAACAGGGAGAGATTTCTGGTTTGGGACATATTGTAAAATCCAGTGTAGGGACACATAAAACATTAGAGGCAGCAGAGAACTGTGACCTTTGGGTAAATAGAGAGACGTATAAATCCCAAGCTAGTGAGCCCTGGAAAAAAAGAGGAATTGGAATCGCAACCTCTTTTCATGGGATCGGTATGGGAATTGGCATTCCAGATTACGGGGCAGCAACGATTGAATTATTGCCTGACGGTCGATTTTCTGTTGGTGTCGGATGCGAAGAAATCGGTGGAGGAAATGGAACGGTGTATGCCTTAATCGCGGCAGAAATGTTAGGTTGCGATATAGATAATATAACTGTTTTACAGGGGGATACATCAAAAACGATTGATAGTGGTACGATTTCTGCTTCACGTTCAACATATACGGGTGGGAGAGCAGTTGCTACCGCAGCCCCATTTATGATCAAGCTTTTAACAGAATCAGCTGCAGAAATGCTAGAAGTTCCTTTAGAAAAGGTATCATTGGCTGACAATAAAATAGAAATTAAGAACCATGCCATTTCTTCCGTAACATATCAGGAAATCTATCAATTTTTGTATGACAACCATTATTCAGCTAAAGTTGAAGGGCATTTTTATCTACCAAAAGAAAAGAATCAATTGAAAGGTTCTGGTGGAGCTCCCCATCATTTATACGGCTACCTTACACACGTGGTACTTGTAGAAGTAGATACGCTGACGGGAGAAACGGAAGTTCTTCATGTCGTTTCGATACCTGATGCTGGTAGGGTCCTTAATCTGCAAGGATTAGAGGGACAAACGGAAGGCGGAGCCGTCATGGGAATCGGCTACACCTTATATGAAGATGTGGTAATTGAAAATGGAGTTCATCGAACTAGAAATTTAACAGACTATATTATTCCAACGATCCATGAAACACCCATCATAGAAACGATACCAGTAGGGGATCCAGAACCATCTGGCCCATTTGGTGCTAAAGGAATCGGGGAAGTGGTTATGATTCCAATTATCCCAGCTATTACCAATGCAATCTATGATGCAGTGGGAGTTCGTCTTAAGCATCTTCCTGCAACCCCTGAAAGGGTCCATCAAGCAATGAAAGAGAAGAAATTAAAAGTGGAGAGAGTTAGCAGATGATGAGTCCTAAGATGTTTCAGATAATGAAAGATGCTTTAAAGGGACAAAAAGTAAGCGCTTTAATAACTATTACGGCGCATCCAGATTCGACATTTCTCGGAAAAAAGTTTTTAGCTTGGGAGGATGGTAGCTTCTATCATGAACAACTTGAAACGGAGATTTTTTCTGATCGTTTAAGAGAGTTATGCCAATCTCTCTTTCGAAAACGAAAAACAAAGTGTATTCGCTTATCTGTGGATCAAACAGAAGTCGAGTTCTTTATAGAGATATTCCTCCCACCTCCCCATCTAATCATTGCAGGAGCGGGGCATGTGTGTGTGCCAGTTGTCCAAATGGCGTCACTGTTAGGTTTTTGTACAACGGTTATCGATGATCGACCTGAGTTTGCAAGAAAGAGTCGTTTTCCACTGGCAAATGAAGTTATTTGTAAATCCTATCTAGATTTTTTTCGGGAGTGTAAACTTTCAGAAAATACGTGGGTTTTGCTCCTTACAAGGGGCCATCAATTCGATGTCATGAGCTTACAGGAATTGTTAAAACGGGAGGAAACACCCGCTTATATTGGGATGATTGGAAGCAGACGGAGAATTGCAGGAGTATTTGAGCAGATAAAGAATGAGTTTGATGAAACCTCCTTAGATCATATATATACACCTGTGGGCCTTGATCTTGGAGCAGAAACACCTGCGGAAATCGCTGTCAGTATAGTAGCAGAAATATTAATGGTAAAAAACAAAAAATCAGGTCACTCCATAAGTAATGATATTCGCAAACTAGCAAAACTAGGATTTAGAGGTGGAGAAAGTGGATGACATGAAAATAATCAAAAAAGCTATTTTATTACGGTTAGGAGGTGATGCAGCGGCCCTTGCTACCATTATTCTCAAAAAGGGTTCTGTACCAAGGAATGTTGGTTCAAAAATGATTATTATGAGAGATGGTGAAATCTTTGGGACGATTGGAGGGGGTTGTGGAGAAGGAGAAGTGATCGAAAAGGCCTTTCAGGTAATTGATTCGGGGATACCTGACCAACATACGGTAGACCTTACGAAAGGATTATTTTACGAGGATGGCGGGATTTGTGGTGGTACATTTGATGTATTTATTGAACCATTAACTAATAAAAAGGAGTGAATTGTATGTCTGAAATGCCTAAAAGTCAAACCAAGGGCTTTCTGAACTCATTTTTTGAATTAGAAAAAAGACAAACCAATGTCAAGACAGAGATACTAGCTGGGTTAACCACATTCATCACGATGAGTTATATTATTATTGTGAACCCACAAATCTTGGCTGATGCAGGAGTACCTAAGGAAGCAGCACTAGCAGCAACCATCTTTGCGAGTGTAATTGCGACATTACTTATGGCGTTGTGGGCTAATTTCCCAGTAGCAATCGCCCCTGGAATGGGACTGAATGCCTTCTTTGCTTATACGGTTGTTCTTGGTCAAGGTTTAACTTGGCAAACAGCACTAGGGGCTGTGTTCATTTCAGGGATTGTTTTCTTGTTGTTGACCGTTACAGGGGTACGACAAAAAATTGTTGACGGTGTACCTGGAGTTTTAAGGTCAGCCATCGGGGTTGGAATAGGGCTATTTATTGCCTTTATTGGATTTAAAAATGCAGGTATAGTCATTAGCAGTGATGCTACCTTTGTTGCTCTTGGTGATATCACTAAAAAAGGTCCACTTCTAGCTTTATTTGGGCTTATTGTTGCTGCCATTTTAATGGCGAAAAAGGTAAAAGGATCTATGTTGATCAGTGTTCTTATTACAACGGTTGCGGCGATGATTGTTGGTTTTATATCCTTCCCTACTAGTGTAAGTGATATTTTCTCTCTTCAATTACCAAGTATTTCTGATACCCTTTTTGCCATGGATCTAAAAGGAGCAATCGAATACGGAGTATTTTCCGTTATTTTCTCGTTTACGATTGTAGAATTATTTGATAATCTTGCAACCTTGATCGGTTTATCGAAAAAAGCAGGATTAATGGATGAAAACGGAAAAATTGAAAACTTAGATCGTGCTCTTCAGGCAGATGCTGTTGCTACAATGTGCAGTGCAGCACTTGGAAGTACAGCTATGAATGCCTACGTTGAAAATGCTACCGGAATATCTGAAGGTGGAAGAACAGGTCTCTCCGCCTTAACCGTTGCTTTTTTATTTATACTCTCCCTACTATTCGCTCCACTCATTTTCCTAGTCCCTTCCGTAGCTACAGCACCCATTTTGATACTCGTTGGAGCACTAATGTTAACTGAAATAAAACATATTAGCTTTGATGATTACACAGATGTTATCCCTGTATTTTTAACGATTATCTTAATGCCTTTAACCTACAGTATCGCTCAAGGTTTGGCATTTGGATTTCTCTCTTATACAATTCTAAAGCTTGCTACTGGTAAACATAAGCAAGTGCATTGGATCATGTATTTTATTAGTATCGCTTTCATCATTCATTTCATCATCAGTGGACATTAACTATTTGAATGGAGACAATGGGGCGCTTTGGTTCCGTTGTCTTTTTAGATGGAAAATAGGTGGTTGCGACAGCAAAAGGCGTGTTCTTATTGCTCATACCTGCTCGTACAATTAAATAAAGGACTAAAAGGGGGCGATATTTATGAAAATAAATAAAGATTCTTTAAAAAGGCGGTCTTCTGCTGCTGCAAAACATGTACCAGCGGATGTTGTGATAAAAAACGGTAGAATAGTAGATGTATTTACCTTAACAACCTTTGAAGCAGATGTTGCGATTACGGACGGAGTCATCGTTGGGATTGGGCAATATGAAGGAAAAAAAGTGATTGATGCATCCAATCAATATATATGCCCAGGCTTGATTGATGGGCATGTACATATCGAGTCAGCCATGGTAACTCCTCATGAATTTGCCAAAGTGGTTCTTCCCCATGGAGTAACGACTATTATTGCAGATCCCCATGAAATTGGAAATGTAGCGGGTGCTGTGGGCATTCAATATATGATTAATCATTCAAAAAACAACCCCTTAACTATTTATTATATGCTTCCATCATGTGTACCGGCGACATCTTTTGAAAATTCTGGTGCTGTGTTAACTGCAGAGGATCTAGCCCCATTCTATGAATCCGAACTTGTCCTTGGTTTAGGTGAAGTAATGGATTATCCTTCTGTTTTCCATTTTCGGGATGAGATGATGAATAAAATAGTAGACGCTATGGCCCGAGACGTATGTATAGACGGACACGCTGCAGGTGTGAATCCGGATGGAATCAATGTTTACATGATATCAGGAATTCGGACCGATCATGAATGTGTCAATGCTGAGGAAGTAACTGAACGTTTGCAAAGAGGTATGTATGTGATGCTAAGAGAAGGTTCAGCGGCTAGAGATATGAAGCAGCTATTAACAGCAGTAAATGAAAAAAATGCGCGCAGATGTTTATTTGTAACGGATGATAAACACCTGGATGATTTAGTAGCCGAGGGCAGTGTTGATTATAATGTAAAGCTAGCTATTCAAGAGGGGATTCATCCATTACTCGCTATTCAAATGGCAACCTTAAATGCAGCTGAATGTTTTGGACTGAAACATAAAGGTGCCATTGCCCCTAGCTATGATGCTGATTTCCTTCTCTTAGACTCGTTGGATGATATGTCTATCCATTCAGTCTACAAATCTGGCCAATTGGTTGCGGAAAAAGGGGAATGCCTTCCATTTAGTGAAGATACTCCGTTAATCCCATCAAGATTAACCAATAGTGTTCAAATAGGTAACCTTGTGGAAAAGGACTTACAAATAAAGTTAACAGCTGAGGTTGCCAATATTATTGAAATCATCCCGAACAATTTGGTTACTAAAAGATGCTTTGAAAGAATTACAGTTGAAAATGGACTATTTCAACCATCTATTTTAGATGATCAATTGAAACTTGTAGTAGTAGAGAGGCATCATCAAACAGGTAATATAGGAATGGGAATTGTCAAAGGCTTTGGCATATCGTCTGGTGCCATGGCTTCAACGGTTGCACACGACTCCCATAATATTGTTGCGGTTGGAACAAATGATGCCGATTTGTTTGTAGCCATTAAAGAGATTGAAAAAATGAATGGAGGTCTTGTTGTCGTCAATAATGGTAATGTCATTGCATCACTTCCGCTCCAAATTGCTGGATTAATTTCTGGAAAAGAGTACAAAACGATTTATAATGAATTGAAAAACATAAATGCAGCATTAACACAAATAGGATTTTCAGGAACGTTCAATCCATTTTTAACATTATCTTTTTTATCGCTTCCAGTCATTCCGGAAATAAAAATAACAGATCTGGGACTTTTTGATGTAGAAAAGTTCAAACATATTGGATTACAAGAATTTGAATGAACCTTCATTTTTAGATATAGTAACAAGGCAAGGAATCCAAAACTAGTCTACAAATTCTTATACCTCGATTAGTTGATTAGGTTAACTATTTCTAATTAACGTTTAATTAAAAATCGAGGGAGCAGTAGAAAACGGTGACATACACTGTATATTGAGGATTGGCTGCCATCTTCATCACAATGGAAAGTTATCCTTTTTGTGATATATACTGTATGGATAGGAAAGGAGTTGTAGTTATTTTGAAAAAAGGATTTATCGGGGCCGGAATAGTTATTGCTGTGCTTGTTGTTTTTGGCCTAATGCTGATGGGAAGTTACAATGGTTTTGTTAATTCAGAGGAAAACGTGAATCAGTCATATGCGCAAATTGAAAATCAGCTACAGAGAAGGCTAGATTTGATTCCAAATTTAGTGAATACCGTGAAGGGCTATGCTTCGCATGAAAAAGAAGTAATTGCCTCGATTTCAGATGCGCGGGCAAGACTTGCTGGGGCAAAAACCCCACAGGAACAAGCAACTGCTAACACAGAACTAACTGGAGCTTTAAGTCGTTTGCTTGTAGTCGTTGAAAATTACCCAAATCTTAAAGCGGATCAGCAATTTACGCAGTTGATGGATGAACTTGCCGGGACAGAAAATAGAATCTCAGTTGCTCGAAAAGATTACAATGATCAGGTCGCTATTTTTAACAAAAAAGTAAAAAGATTTCCTGGAGCTATTATTGCAAACATGACCGGGTTTGATCAAAAAGAGTATTTTAAAGCGGAACCTAAAGCAGGGGAAGCACCAAAGGTTGACTTTGGAGGAAATGGATAATGAAGGCGAGAAGAGTCTTCAGCTCTCTATTGGTGTTTTTCACCTTATTACTGTTGGCTGGAAACGCACTTGCTAAAGATGTTCAAATTCCAGCACCAGTTGGAGACATTTATGTTCAGGATTTTGCCCATGTTTTAAATGATAATGAAAAAGCAGAATTATTAAATTTAGGTAGAAGCGTTGAAGATCAAACAACAGCGCAAGTAGCTGTTTTAACAGTCGCTACTATTGGAGACCGGACAATAGAAGATTTTGCGAATGAAGCGTTTCGACAATACGGAATCGGCAATAAAAAGGAAAACAACGGGGTATTGCTTGTTTTAGCCATGAAAGAACACAAAGTGAGAATCGAAGTGGGATATGGGCTTGAGGGCAGAATTCCGGATGGTAAAGCTGGCAGAATTCTTGATGACTATGCCATTCCCAATCTGAAAAACCAACAGCCGAACATTGCCATTATCGAAACCTATAAAGTATTGGCAAACGAGGTCCTTGCTGAATATGGAAAGAAAGGACAACAGACTCCTCAGCCATCATCGCAGGGTGAAAAGCAGGGGAGCAGCATTCCAGCCTGGCTAATTATCATTATTGTGGTTGTAGTTGTAGCCCTGGATTTTAAGTTTTTTGGAGGCACCCTTACCTATTTGCTAATTTCCATTTTGTTACGTGGTGGCAGAGGTGGAGGAGGCGGTGGTTCGAAAGGTGGAGGCGGCGGTTCTTCAGGTGGGGGCGGAGCGGGGAGAGGCTGGTAGTTTAATGTTCTTTCTTATAAATCGCATCCTAGAAAAAGGTAACCACCAAGGATTGCTGGAAACACCTAAGTTCCGTTTTTGTAGAGAAACAACGTAAATAGCATATTAATTGAAGGCTGTTTTCGCATAGATTGTTGTTTTTCGTACCTAGTCTAAAAACCCGAAATAACAACAGTATCGTGCTCTTTTCTTAAAAACTTCCTACGGTTTTCATCGGTAAACTGGAATCCCATTCTAATTTAGCTTCAACTAGCAACAAAGTTTAAGAAAAGAGCCTAATTGAAAGACCAAATCCAATTCTCTTATGGGTTTGGTCTTTTTTAAGTAATGCTATTTCCTTATTCCTTTTAAGAAAGAAAATTTTGTACTATTCCGTAATGCTTTGTTTGAGAAATTCCATTCAAACATGATCACTTATTTAATTTTTATGTTTTTAATGTTTTAAATACTCGAAATAGTAAATATTTGTTGTAATATTTCTACACGCCTATATAATTAACAGTGAAAAAGCACTAGATAATTAATAGGAAAGACGGGTCGATTATTTATGATTTCTCTGGAAGAAACGTTAACAACAAGCCCTAAGCTTATTGAAATATTAAATAACATTGAAATATTTAATCAATCAATACCTGAAGATTCATGTATAGCCATTTTCGATACTGAGAAAGTAATAGGTTATTTACATGGTGACCAAATTGATTTAAAGCTGCAAGTAGGAACACCCATTGAAGATTTCAAAGGGACTGTAACTTATAAGGTATTAGAAGTTGGAAGAACGCTTCGTGAAGAACGTGATGCTGAGAAATTCGGGGTTTCATATACAGCAATTGCAATACCACTTTTTGAAAATGGAAAAATAGTTGGTGTATTTACAAGTGTTGTTTCAAATGAAAAAAGTGAAATCTTACAAAAAGGTGGAGTAGAATTATCAGCAATGGTTCAGGAAATGTCAGCGACAACTGAACAGGTTACACAAGCTTCAAATGATGTAGCAAGTAGTATTCAAGAAATTAGCGCACAAACAGAAGAATTGAATGGAAACATCCAAAATATTGATTCTATCCTAAAATTCATTCAAGATATTGCATCAATGTCTCATTTATTAGGTTTAAATGCAGCGATTGAAGCAGCAAGAGCAGGAGAAAATGGAAAGGGTTTTTCTGTTGTAGCTTCTGAAATCAGAAAGATGGGCGACCAAAGCAAGAATGCAGTTAATGACATTCAAGAAAGAATTGATTTACTTACTAACACTATCAAACAAATCAATCACTCAATTCATCAAATAGCGTCATTCACAGAAGAACATTCTGCAAGTATGGAAGAACTAAACACTACTTTTGAACAAATTTCATTAACAACTGAAAAATTCATGAATGTTGCGATTTTAGAAGCATAAGATAGTTTTAAAGCGACTGTTTTTTAAAATATGAGGATTACATAAAGGCAATTAACTTCATACATATAAACGTTTTCATTTGAAAAAATACGTTCTTTCGTGGCTATATTATTATGACAAAAAGATTTAAAGTGAGAAATCAGATTGAATAAGAATACATAAATTACATAAAATCTGGCTGATATTAAATTAATTGCCTGACCCAATAATAGTACCTGGGGTCAGGCATTATTTTTTATGGAATTCCTGTCTGTACTTTGTTGGAAAAACCAAACACCTTTGACCTCATTCCATTTAGGGGTTGTCAGATAGCTCGTTCTGATGAGGATTTTTTTGAGGAAAATTGAATTTGAATGGAGTAAAATGTATCTTATTATATAGGGGGAGCATGGATTGGTGCTTCTCTCTGTAGTAATAACTGCATAATGGAAGTAAGTAATCAGGAGGAACTAAAATTGATACATGAAATAATCGATATTCGTACAGAGCATTCGAATGCCAAACTGTATACATATATATTAAATAACTCACCAGATATTGATAGCAGTCGCAAGCGTCCAACGATCATCATATGTCCTGGAGGAGGCTATGAATTTACATCCGATCGAGAAGCTGAGCCGATTGCGATTAGAATGAATGCAATGGGATTTAACGCATGTGTTTTAAGATATAGTGTTCGTCCGGCTGTTTTTCCGACCTCTTTGGAAGAACTGTCAATGGCGGTAGCACTTATCAGAAAAAATGCTGAACAGTGGCATGTTGATAAAAATAAGGTCATTGCCGCTGGTTTTTCCGCTGGTGGTCACTTAGCAGCAAGTTTAGGTGTTTTCTGGAATAAAAGTTTTTTAGCTGAGGCTTTAGGGATTTCAAACGAGGAGATAAAACCTAATGGAATATTATTAAGTTACCCGGTTATTACGTCTGGGACGCATGCTCACAAAGGTTCTTTCGCTGCATTGTTGGGGGACAAATATGATGCGCTTTTAGATGAAGTCTCACTAGAAAAACAGGTAACAGATCAAACTCCACCAACCTTCCTATGGCACACCCATACAGATACCACTGTACCTGTTGAAAATAGTTTTATGTTCGCCGAAGCACTTATGAAAAATAAAGTTTCGTTGGAAATGCACATTTATCCCAAGGGGGTACATGGTTTATCACTTGGAATCGAAGAGACAAAGAAAAGAGATAACGAATTGACTTTGCAACCTGAAGTGGCCAATTGGATTGAGATGGCGGGTGTCTGGATTAGAAACCTGTGACAATCTATTTGATGTCTTGACGAAAGAACAGTAGGCAATCGATTCTGAGGATAGGCCTAAACCCCTGGACAGATTAGCTAAAATAAGAACCTCACTCTTGAAATTTCAAGAGTGAGGTTCTTTTGTGTTATGCACTTATTTTGGTTCTTCCTGGGTTTTCTTTTGAAATCATTTTACGAATGAATGGAATTACTAAGCGATCTAAGCCGATACGTCCTGCGTTGTAACCTGCTGCTAGAATGATAACGCCTAGTAAAATATCAAGTGGATTGCTTGAGACTGTTCCAGCCATTAGGTAAGAGAAATTCATGACTAACGCGAAGAACGCAGCCGCTGTTGTTAAGCATCCGAGAATTAAACCTAAACCAACAAGGAATTCACCTAAAGGAATAATGGTATTGAAAAGGTGAGCATTTGGAAGAGCAAAGTGTTTTAAGAAACCTACATAAGTGGCATACACGATACTTCCATCAGGACCTTTAACCGGATTGGCAATCGCACCTTTTAAGAAGCCAGCTGCTTCAAAACCGCCGCTTGAAAGTTTGTGGTAACCTGCTGTTAACCATTCATATCCAAGGTATAAGCGTAAGACAGTAAGAATAGCGGCAGAAATTTTATTTTCTCTTAAAAATTGATTAAACATATAAAAGACCCCTTTTGAATAAGATTTATTAATAACTTAATTACATTGTTATTGTACTGCTTTTATCTTGAAATAAGGATAAATTGTTCTTTGTTTCACAAAGTTGTAAAAAAGTTTTGAACAAAATTAGTACGGATGTTTATCCGATTTGCAACGTATTAACTCCTATATATTCACTTATTTTGAATCAACTATTTTTGGAAGTTTTGAACCGTGCCCATGACTGTAGTACATTTTGTATTGTTTCGTAATTTATGACGTTTGGAGATGGAAACGCAACCGCTTTGTGGAAAGTGAGAATTTTTAAAATACTTTAATTCCGACTTGACTCATACGAATAGTTGTAATACAATTTTCCGTAAGTTAAAATATTGAATTGGAGGAAAATTATGAATACACTTCTTGTTATTGTAAATATTGTGGTGTTACTATTACTTATTTTTGGATTGTTCTTAATGCAAAAAAAACATGTATCGTTTTCTAAACGAATTTTCACAGCTTTGGGGTTGGGTATTGTTTTTGGTTTTATTATCCATCTTATCTACGGTACAACACATGAAGTTACGGTGGGTTCAATTGATTGGTTTAACATTGTAGGCGGTGGTTATGTAAGACTATTGCAAATGGTTGTTATGCCACTCGTATTCGTTTCCATAGTCGGAGCATTTACGAAATTAAAATTGACCAAAAATATTGGGAAAATCAGTTTCCTTGTTATCGGACTCTTGCTAGGAACAACTGCCATTTCTGCAGCAATTGGAATTGGCTCTGCATTAGGATTTGGTCTTGATGGCATTCATTTAAATTCTGGCGATGCTGAAATCGCTCGAAATGAACAATTAAAGCAAACGGTTGTTGGAGTGCAAGATATGACACTTCCACAACAAATTGTTCAATTAATCCCAAGTAATCCATTTCAAGATTTAACAGGTGCTCGTCCAACTTCTACCATTGCGGTAGTTATTTTTGCAGCTCTAATCGGTATTTCCTACCTTGGAGTAAAACGGAAGGATCCCGAACATGGTGATTTTTTTGCAAAAATTATCGACACTTTGTATTCGATAACCATGAGGGTTGTTACGCTCATTCTTCGTCTAACGCCATACGGCATTCTTGCAATCATTACAAAGGTAACAGCTACAAGTGATTATGAAGCGATAGCGAAATTAGGTAAGTTTGTCATTGCATCTTACGTAGCACTCATTCTAATGTTCATTGTCCATTTACTACTATTATCATTTGCCAAATTAAGCCCTGTAAATTATGTGAAGAAAGGCTTACCAACATTAACGTTTGCCTTTACTTCAAGGACAAGTGCAGGTACATTACCAATGACAATTAAAACGCAAACAAAGGATTTTGGTGTATCTGAAGGGATAGCAAACTTTGCGGCTTCATTTGGACTTTCAATCGGCCAAAACGGATGTGCTGGAATTTATCCAGCAATGTTAGCGGTAATGGTTGCTCCATCAGCAGGTATTGATCCAACAAGTCCGTCATTTATCCTTACTCTTATCCTCGTTGTAGCAATTAGTTCATTGGGTGTTGCAGGTGTTGGCGGTGGTGCAACCTTCGCAGCCTTAATCGTTTTATCCGTAATGAACCTGCCGATCGCCATTGTTGGATTACTTATCTCAGTCGAGCCATTAATTGATATGGGACGTACTGCTTTGAATGTCAGTGGCGCTATGACAGCTGGAGTATTAACGAGTAAAGTTACAGGTGAATTTGAAACGGAAGTCTATCAACAACCAAATGTTGTGGAAGCGTAAGATCGAGGGTGGAAACATGAGTGTCACCCGGCACTGAGTTGCCAATTTGTCCGAATGAAGGTTGTGTTTCACTTTACTTAAAAAATAGTAAATCAAAATTATACCAAAATATAAAAATAACATTTTCATACTTTGAATATAGGAGAATAAGGCAGTAAGTTGACCTTGTTCTCTTTTTGTTTTAGATTCCTTTCTAACGCAATAAATCTCAATGAGAAAATCAGATTGCATTTAGAACTATGGGTGTATAAAATTTACTTAATATAGTAAATTATTAAAAAATAGTCAGATATTTCGATCGGGCAAGGTAACTCATTTTAAAAATAATGCCTCATTTTGTCATTAAGGCTTAGTAGTCTAAGGGGGCGGCAAACTAGATATGCAAATGTATCCGTTAGGTGATTCGGCTATAATTGTTCAATTTGATAACAAGATAACGCTAGATGCTCATTACAAGGTTAGGGTTTTAGTGGATCGTTTGCAAGGGAATTCATTTAAAGGAATGTTGGAATTTGTGCCCGCTTTAACCACAGTAACCGTGTACTACAATCCTTTGCAGCTTTCTTACAAAGAAGCATATTCAGCATTAGAAAGAATCGTTTCAAGTTTGGAAGCTACCCCAATGGGAGCAGCTAGAACGGTTGAAATTCCCGTATGCTATGGGGGTGAGTTTGGTCCTGATCTTGAATTTGTGGCAGACCATAATGGACTAACAGTTGATGAAGTGGTTCAAATTCACTCTGGAAGTGAGTATCTTGTTTATATGATCGGCTTTGCACCTGGATTTCCGTATCTTGGCGGTATGTCAGAGAATATTCAAGCTCCACGCCGTTCATCTCCACGGATTACGATACCGGCTGGAACGGTGGGGATTGCAGGAATGCAGACTGGTATCTATCCAATTGAAACACCAGGGGGCTGGCAGTTAATTGGAAGAACACCAGAGGCACTATTTCGTCCGAATGAAAGCTCACCTAGTTTGCTGCAAATTGGTGATATTGTCCGTTTTCGCCCAATATTGGGTAAGGAATATGGTGTGTGGAAGGGGCGGGTCAAATGAGCATTAAGGTAATTCGCCCGGGAATGCTCTCGACAGTTCAGGATCTGGGCAGATACGGCATGCAAAAATATGGTGTGATTGTCAGTGGTGCGATGGATTCCTTTGCTCTCCGTGTTGCAAATATTTTGGTTGGCAACACGGAAGGAGAAGCAGCACTTGAAATCACGATGATTGGCTCAAAGCTAGAATTTAGAGAAAATTTATTGATCGCCATCTGTGGCGGAAATTTATCCCCAACTATTGATGGACATATAATTCCGCAATGGAGGCCGGTGCTTGTGAAAAAAGGATGTATATTGTCCTTTGGAGCAGTTAAATCTGGTTGTCGTGTATATCTTGCAATATCAGGAGGATTTGATATTCCGAAAATAATGGACAGCCAGAGCACCTATCTTCGGGCAGGAATCGGTGGTTTTCATGGACGTTCACTAAAGGAAGGTGATGTTTTGCTTGTTAAAGCTCCTTCTGATTTGGCAGTTCGTAGAATTAGCTGTCTATTTGATAGAGCAGGCACAAACGAAGTTGCCGCAAGTGAGTGGTCGGTAAGCCAAAAGATTTTCCCAGCTTATACTTTAAATCCAATCATCCGCGCCGTCCGCGGGGGTCAATTTAATTGGTTTACAATTGAAAGCAGGAAGCAATTTTTCGAAGAGGAATTTCTGGTGACGCCGCAATCAGACCGGATGGGTTACCGTCTTTGCGGACAACAGTTGCAATTATCCGAGCCCCGTGAATTAATATCTGAAGCGGTAACAGCGGGTACTGTCCAAGTACCGTCCGGAGGAAACCCGATTGTACTGTTAGCTGACCGCCAAACAATTGGGGGTTATCCGAAAATTGCACAAGTAGCAACAGTTGATCTTCCAATCCTTGCACAGGTCAAGCCCGGGGATAAAGTCCGGTTCCAGGAAATTCAATTGGAAGAAGCACAGGAGCTGCTTCAGTCACGGGAAACTGTATTTCAACTATTAAAACAGGGTGTCAAATTAAAAGAGTCGTCATTTTTGGGGGGATTTCATTGTATAGAGTTGACTTAAACTGCGATATGGGAGAAAGCTTTGGAGCATACCGTTTGGGTGCTGATGAGGATATTCTTGAATATGTCACTTCCGCTAATATTGCATGCGGTTTTCATGCAGGGGATCCAACGACAATGCGAAAAACGGTTATACTTGCTTTGGAGAAGGGGATTGGGATCGGAGCACATCCTGGTCTACCTGATCTGATTGGTTTTGGCCGCCGAAATATGGAAATCTCTCCTCAGGAAGTCTTCGATATGGTTGTGTATCAAATTGGGGCACTTTATGGATTTGTTAAAGCAGAAGGCGGTATATTGCAGCATGTAAAACCACATGGTGCTCTATATAATATGGCTGCAAAAAGTAGTGAACTGTCGGAAGCAATCGCTCATGCCGTTTACAAAGTAGATTCAGAATTAATTTTATTCGGCCTTTCAGGAAGTGAATTAGTGAAAAGTGGAAAATCAATTGGACTCAGGACGGCAAGTGAGGTATTTGCTGATCGAACCTATCAGCAAGACGGCTTGTTAACACCAAGACGGCAACCGAATGCCTTGATTACTGACGATCAAAAAGCGATTGATCAGGTCATTCTCATGGTGAAAGAAGGAAAAGTATTGTCCCAACAAGGCGTAGACATTGCCATTCAAGCAGATACAATCTGCATTCACGGTGATGGGGCGCATGCCTTAAGCTTTGCTCGCAAAATTCGTGAACAACTAATTAACTCAGAGATAAACGTACAGGCAGTTATGGATCTTTTTTATTAACAAGTGGAAGGGGAACTCACGATGAAAAAGATACTTGTTACTGGTTTTGACCCATTTGGTGGAGAACCCATTAATCCAGCACTTGAAGCAGTTAATCTCTTAAGCGGAAAAGAAATTTCAGGGTATGAAGTGGTCACAAGGGAAATACCAACAGTTTTCGGCAAAGCGATTGACAGTCTAACAGGAGCGATAGATGAAATTAATCCTGCCATAGTTATATGTGTTGGCCAAGCAGGGGGAAGATCTACGATTACGCCTGAGCGAATAGCAATCAATGTGGACGATGCTAGTATCACAGATAACGAGAATAATCAGCCAATTGACGAAGAAATTGTTCAAGAAGGGCCAGCTGCCTACTTTTCCAAACTACCGATCAAGGCAATGGTGAAAAAAATGAATGAAAATGGCATCCCTGCTTCCATTTCGAATTCGGCGGGCACATTCGTTTGCAACCATATTTTTTATGGACTAATGAATTATCTTGATACTAGCAAAAAGGATATCCGAGGGGGCTTTATCCATATTCCTTTCCTTCCTGAACAGATCGTCCGCAACCCCGGACAACCAAGCATGAGTCTAGAATTGATTGTTAAGGGACTAGAACTTTCCATTGAAGCCGCTGTATCAAATGATACAGATATTGTAGAGGGCGGAGGAGAGGTTAGTTAATTTAAGAAATGAGTTTCCCTTATATCATTTAAATAAAAGGCACTGTTAAACTTCATTGTTGTTTTTTATTATGATTGGGGAACAGGACATAAGATCCTTTATTTGCAATCATTACACGAGTAATCCGAGAAACCAACGAAAATAAAATAAGCGGAGATTTTTCGGTTAAATGCAGAATGGAGCTCGTTTCGGGTTGTATAAGCGGAAGTTTTCCGGTTACGCAATGCAAAGTCCCCCATTTTCGCAGTTTTAGAGTCAATAGGCGGAAACTCTCCGTCTATTTTAATCTATTTTTAATCCAAGTTTCTAATTAAGAGGAATTTTTCCGTCTATTAAGAATTCGGACAGGTATAACATATGAACATTTATCTTAAACATAGCCAAATAAAAAAGAAAGCCATCCTCTTCTGAAAAATATAAAAAGTACCTCACACCTAAAATTAGGTGTGAGGTACTTTGCATTATGCATTAACTCTTGCTTTATTTTCCTTTGCCGTCATTTTACGAATGAATGGCATTACTAAGCGGTCTAAACCGATGCGTCCTGCGTTGTAACCTGCTGCTAGAATGATAACTCCTAGTAGAATATCAAGTGGATTGCTCGATACAGTGCCGGCCATCAGGTAAGAGAAGTTCATCACGAGTGCGAAGAATGCAGCGGCAGTTGTTAGGCACCCGAGAATTAATCCTAATCCAACTAAGAATTCACCTAATGGGATGATTGTATTGAAAAGATGAGCATTTGGAAGAGCAAAGTGTTTTAGGAATCCAACATAAGTTGCGTAAACGGTGCTACCATCAGGGCCTTTAACTGGATTGGCAATCGCACCTTTTAAGAAGCCAGCTGCATCAAAACTGCCGCTTGAAAGTTTGTGAAAGCCTGCTGTTAACCATTCGTATCCAAGGTATAAACGTAAGACAGTTAAGATTGCTGCGGAAATTTTATTTTCTCTTAAAAATTGACTAAACATATAAAAGTCCCCTTTATGAAAAAGTTTTATTAGTAACTTGATTACATTGTTATTATAATATTTTTATCTCGAAATGAGAGTATATTGTTCAGAGATTCACAAATATGTAAAAAAGTTTTGAACAAAATTAGTACGGACGGATTTAATTAAAGGAATTCGGTTAAAATTTTGAATCTAATTAAATTGTGCCCGCGTCTTAATTTAAAAGGAGGCTTTTTTATATGAGAAAGATTTGTGTTTTACTACTATTTTTTTGTGTAATATTAGTAGCTTGTACTAATCGAACAATCGATGATTCTGCAAATCTTAAAATAAATCAGGGGAAACCAACTACCCAAGAAATACCATCAAAAAATAATGATGCTAATATTACTGTAGTTGAAGATATTCTGGATACCGAAAGATTTGTACAAATATTAAAAACCAAAGGCTATAAAGTCATTAAACGCGAAAATGAAAACGGAACAACTCTTGATTCTCTATTTTCAGTGTACCCAGCATATTATGAAGTAGATGAAAAAAGAATAGGTATTTATGAATATAAAAATGAAAAAAATGCAAAAAAAGATTCTGAAACGATTTCAAAGGATGGTAGTATTATCGGTCATGGAATTATTGATTGGGTAGATAATCCGCATTTCTATCAAAGGGGAAAAGTTCTAGTTAGCTATATTGGGTCTAATTACAAGTTACAAAATGATTTAGAAGGAATACTTGGGATGTCAATTACAAACTAGGCTGCTATTCTTATTGAAGCAAATAAGAGGTTAAAAAGGGTATGCTAAACGATACAATCTTATTTTAAGGAGTTTCTAATGGTGAAAACGGAAAAAGAAAAAATGGTAAATGGCGAACTTTACAATGCTGCCGACCCAGAATTACTAAAAGAAAGATTAAATGCACGAAGACTAACCAGGCTATATAATCAAACACTTGAAACAGATGACAACAAAAGAACCAAATTATTAAAAGAGTTGTTTGGCTCAACAGGAAAAAATCTATTCATAGAACCAACGTTTCGATGTGATTATGGTTACAATATACATATTAATGAGAATTTCTATGCTAATTTTGATTGTGTTTTTTTGGATGTTTGTGAGATTAGGATAGGTGATAATTGCTATATTGGGCCAGGTGTACACATATATACAGCAACACACCCATTAAAATCAACGGAAAGAATATCAGGAGTAGAATACGGAAAGCCAGTAAAAATCGGTCAGAATGTCTGGATTGGTGGGAGAACCGTTATAAACCCTGGAGTTAATATAGGTAATAATGTTGTTATTGCTTCAGGAGCAATCGTAACAAAAGATGTACCAGATAATGTTGTGGTTGGTGGAAATCCTGCGAAAATAATTAAAGAAATTGAAGAATAGATTAGTTCTAAAACCTATGTAATTTTTTGAGAGGAAAGGACAAATGAGTCCTTTCCTTTTTAAATAGTCTTGATGAATAGGTATTAGCAATTATCTTCCTAAAGAAGATGAAGTAGTAAAAAGGCTACAAAACAATTGGCATCCTAGTATAATTGTAGGGGTAGTTTTTTGTCTTACACAAAGTTAGCGCATGACCTATTTTAAAAATATGGAGAAAACTTCTCTGATACAAGAAAAAAGACCTTTAAAAGAAAATCCTTTCAACCAACCAAAATGCTCCCAAAAGAGCGATGATAAATGAACCACCTCGCACCATTTTTCCATAAGATTTATTCCTTTGGATTAAAATGAGTAATGGAAGCAGTAATAATACGATAGACAGTTGAACTGCCTCAATACCTAGATTGAAATTAACTAATGCAACTGCTAGGTGGCTTTTAGGAATTGACATTTCTCTTAAAATACTGGCAAAACCTAGCCCATGAATTAAACCAAATATAAAAGTAATACTCCAACGCCACTTAATTTCTTTGCGAAATATATTTTCTAAAGCAACATAGCAAATACTTAATGCAATCGTTGCCTCGACAAAACGGGAAGGGATGGTAACCATACCTAATACAGCGAGACTAAGTGTAATACTATGTGCAATTGTAAAAGAAGTTACAATCGCTGCATACTGCTTAAATGTTTGTTTCCTTATTAATAACGCTAAAAGAAATAATAAATGATCATAGCCAGTTAAGATATGAAGAGCTCCGAGTTTAAAAAATGAAAACCATGTAGATGTTTCTTTTACAGGAGTTGCCTGAGCAGTTTGAACCGGATGAGTATCTGGTGATATGCTTTGTACGTCTGTTGCTCCTTGTTCTTGTTGCACTTCAGTTACAAGCATCGTCCAAACCCGGTCCTTACCCTGCAGAACATTTTCACTTGTCTGACCTTCATAAGATGCGGAAATAAGATCTACATAATTAGTTGCAGAATCATTGGCATAGAAGCCATCATTAAAGCTAATCGTCTCCCCTGGTTTAAAGGAAGGAAAAGTCATATAGACGGATAGAAATACTTTATCTTGTTTTTTTACCAATTTCATTTGATCAATTTTAGCTGTTTGTTCCTTATTATCCTTATCAAGAGCAATACCCTCAGAAAGAATTTCCTCTAATTTATGTTTATTGTGCTTAATTTCTGATTTTTCTAGAACCCAGTTTTTATTCTTATCAATCCCTTTAATTAATTCAAAGATAGATAACGTATCAAGAGAAAAGACAACTTCAGTTTTTTTTGAATCCATTGTTATTTTCGTATAACTAGCACTGTATGCGTGTGCAGATGCATTGGATGGGAAGAGTAAAAATGGCAACAGAATAAATGATAGTAACAACAAGGTTAGAAGTCTGACTTTCGGAAAGATTACATTCTTACTGAAAAGTAAATGCACGAGAAACCTCCTAAAATTATTATATTAAAATAATTTTTAAAAATTGCCATTATTAAAAATAAATATTATCCCCCTTAATATAATCATATTTTATCCAGAATTGTATACAATTTATCAATTACTCTATAAATCTTAAGATAATAATTATTAATGGTATATCTTTATGTCAGAATATTTCGTAGAATTAAAGAGTAATTGATATTACAGGAAAGGGGCGATAAAAAATTTTTCGCATTTAGTTTAAATAAAATCTAAGCGAAGGGTTGGTAAATGAATGATTTGGAGAAACAGAAAATTTAAACGCATAACAAGCATTGTCACGACAGTTCTTCTATTGATCAGCACCTTTTTGCCAAGTAGTTTAATTGGTAGAGCTCATGCAGAGCAAGCAAACCATGTTGTTATCTCTCAGGTTTTCGGTGGGGGAGGAAATAGCGGAGCACCATATAAAAATGACTTTATTGAGTTATATAATCCGACGGATCAACCTGTTTTACTAGATGGATGGTCTGTACAATACGCTTCTTCTTCAGGTTCAACATGGGGGGTTACTACTTTAAAAGGAATCATTCAGTCACATGGTTATTACTTGATAAGTGAAGCCGCAGGAACAGGTAGTGCTGCTTAACTTCCAACTCCAGATGCTACAGGCGCATCCGCAATGTCAGGTACTGCTGGAAAAGTAGTTTTATTAAATACCACAACAGCAGCTACTGGAACAACACCAGCGGGAGCGATTGATTTTGTTGGATTTGGAACTGCAACAACTTTTGAGGGTTCTGGTGCAACAAAGGCTCCATCAAATACAACCAGTGCTCAACGTAGGCCATATGATAATACTGATCCAGCTACCGGCAAAGGGAACGCATGGGATACAAATGATAACGCAGCAGACTTCTATGTAGGACCAGTTACTACACCAAGAAATACGGCAAGCCCAACGGAAGCTCCAATGGTTCCAGTTACTAGCTTGCAGCCAAAAGGAACTAATATCCAATTTTCACAAAATAGTAATGATATAACTGTAACAGGTTTGGCAGGTGCAGCTGAACCAGGTTCAACTATCAATGTTTATGAAAGCGCATCCAAAGGAACTGCTCTTGGAACTGCTACCGCTACAGCAGATGGCTCATTTGATATCAGCTTTACTTCTGATAAAGTACTAGCATCTGTATTTGTTTCTGCTAAGCAGGATACTTTGAATGAAAGTGCAACGATCCAAATTAACGTTGCTGCTTCAAGCCAAACGGTTGTACAAGACAAACTAAGCTATGTTGTTGCCAATGGTGTTGGTACTTTAATCGGTGGAGCAGGAGCAACAGTTGCAAATGCTATTATTAATGTTTACCCAAATGATACGGCAAATGCAGCAGAAAGATTAAATAGCCAAACTATCACAGCAGGTAGTGGAGGAGATTTTTCAGTTACGATTAACAATGCTCCTAATACTGTTTATGTAACACAGATTACAAACTCAGCAAAAGGAATCATGTTAGAAAGTGTTCCCGTATCCGTTACAAAAGCGGATACAACTGTTATTACAAAGCTTAATGAGGTTCGAGCTTATGATAATAATGGGCAGCCAATAAATCTCAACCAGTTCTATACCATTGAAGGTGTTGCGACGGTTGACAATCAAATTCTTGGAACACAAAAACAAAATTTCTATTTACAGGATAATACTGCAGGAATAGACATTTTTAGTACTACTTTAGATACTCCTTTCAAGGTCACTAAAGGTGATAAATTACGTGTAACCGGTAAAGTACTTATTTACAACGGTTTAACAGAATTCGAGCCCACTTCTATCGAAAAAAAGAGTGAAGGCAATCCAATACCAGTAGCTAAAAATCTTACCATTCTGGAGTCAACTACCTTTGCAACAGCAGAACCACTTGAAGGGAGCCTTGTAACGGTTACTGGTCAGGTTACAACAACAGCAAGTACACCTCCAAATTATAATGTAACTTTTGTTGATGAAAACAATAAAGCAACAACCTTACGGATACTAAGTCCTACAGGCATTGTTCCAGACACAGACCTTGTTGTAGGGAAAAGCTACACAGTGACTGGAGTATTGGGACAATATACAACTAACAAAACACTACTTACTTCTGGATATCAAATTTATCCTCGTGATAAAAAAGATATTGCACCAATTCTTCAAATTACACATACTCCTTTAACGCAGGTTTACAAAGGAGCGAATGTACAATTTGAAGCAAACGCTGATGGTGCCGAAACTGTTACTTTGTACTATAGAGCGACAGGTAAAACTGATTTTACTGCTTTACCTATGGTTATAGGCAGTGAAGGGCGTTACACGGTCACATTAGACGCAGCAAATGTACCTCAAAACGGCTTCGACTATTATATTGAAGCAAAAGCAGGTGCACAAACTAAACAAGCAGGGTCAAGTGCATCTCCATTTTCGGTTACCTTAATAGACGATACTTTAGGACCGGACTTTAGTGGTGAAACACCTCAAGATAAATCGAAGATAGAGACTCCACACCCTGAAATTTCTGTTTTAATTAATGATCCAAGTGGTGTTGATGCAGCTTCTGTGCAGCTGTGGCTTGATGGAAACGAACTTAAGGCTCCAGATGCCACAATTAGTAAAACACAAGTAAAGTATACACCTACGGATGACATGGTACTTGGCACACATACTGTCAAGGTATCGGCAAAAGACGCTAGAGGGAACAGCAATGTAAAAGAGTGGACATTTGAAATAGTACCTCGCTTTACTGGAGGAAATCACTACCGTGGTACTACACATAACCATACTAGCATTTCGCATGATGCTACAGGAAATCCGGAAGATGCTTTAAAAGCAGCAGAAGAACACCATTACGATTTCTTTTCTTTCTCAGACCATTCACATGACATTGACCCATCATTACTTGGTCAAGATACTGTGGTAAATCAAAAAGGTATGCAAGAACGTAAAGGTGGAGAGCAGTGGCAATTAACAAAAGACCTTGCAAAACAATATACACAAAATGGTTCGTTTGTTGTATTCCCTGCCTTTGAAATGACTGCTACTACTTGGGGGCATTCCAATGTTTTCGGAACCGAGAATTTCATCGACCGAAACATTAATGGGAAGCAATACCAAGATTTAAGCCAGTATTATGCATGGGTTATGACGTATGATGATGTCGTTGCCCAATTCAATCATCCAGATATGTCTGCAAATGCATTTAATAATTTTAAACCGTATGACAAAAATCTGGATAAATTATTTACGATGTTAGAAGTTGGTAATGGTTCAGGCCATTATGGATATGCAAATGCTGAAGGTAAATTTTATTCTGCATTAGATCTGGGCTGGCATGTTGCACCAACGTATGGTGAGGATAACCATGATGGAACATGGGGTCAAACCAATGCTCGTACAGTTATTGTTGCTAATGATTTATCTCAAGAATCCTTGCTACACTCTATGCGAAATATGCGTGTGTACATGGAAGAGGATCCAAACTTCAATTTGGATGTATTAGCAAATGGTTACTATATGGGTTCGACTGTTGATACAAAGAACTTAAAGTTTGCTATTTCCGGAAGTGACCTAGTCGCCGAAGCACATAATGACAGCGATTATAAATATCTTCCAACAACTTATAAATCAGATGACAGAATTGCTAAAGTGGAATTAATTTCAAATGGTGGAAAAGTGGTTGATTCTTATTCACCAATGACAAAGGATTTTAATTGGGCACCATCTTATACCGTAACAAGTGGCCAGCAATGGTTTGTTGTTAAAGTTACCCAAATGGATGGCGAACGGATTTATTCTTCACCAATCTGGTCGAAGGAACAATCAGTTGATGTAAAAGTCAACGGAATTGATATCGATGCTGGTGTAATTATTGACGGCAATCCAGCTTCATTAAAAGCGACTATTGCTAATAATGGAATGGAGACAGTTAATAATCTTAAAGTCGATTTCTATTATGATGAAGTGAATCAAGATCATTTTATTGGAACAAGCGATATCTCTTCTATTTTAAGTAAAAGCTCAGCAACTGCTGCAGCTACTTGGAAAACTCCAATAAAAGGTGATCACAAATTAATCGTGGTAGTAACCTCAAAGGATGGCCTTGATATTGGTGATGTTCAATATACGTTACAAGTAAAAATTAAAGAATCACTTGGTATAAAAGTTCTGATTGATGCTAAACACGGAAACGAAAATACAAGTGCTGACAGCGGAACGTACAAAGACAACTTAAAAGCCTTTACGCTTGAACTTCAAAAAGAAGGATATACGGTTGCTGAAAATAAAGTAACTATTACTGATGAAGTGTTAAGCAATGTAAAAGTGTTAGTCTTTACAAATGCAAGAACTGCACTAACTGATGCGGAAAGAGCAGCGGTCGCTAAATTTGTGACAAATGGTGGTTCATTGTTGATGACTGCTAAGAGTAACAACAGTGCTGATCCAACAATAAATAACCCGTTGTTAAGCGACATTGGAACGAATATTCGAATCGGAAATGATGGAGTATTTGACTTAAGTAAGAGTGGTAATTTCTGGGGTGATCCAGCTGTTAGTCCCTATGCAGTCAGAGTACATCCGGGATTAGTACCAAGCCATATTACTGATCGCGTTGCGTTCGTTGATTATTATAGTGGTGTCAGCTTGTCAGGTGCTAATAATCAGGCTCTTACACAAGGTGGTAATGTCACAATCCTTGCAAAAGGAAATGAAACAACGTACCAGGGTAATATTAAAGGTGGATACACGTATGACAGTGTTTCTGATGATAATGGTGGTTCTGCTATTCCATTAATTGCCTCTGATGAAATCGGAACAGGACGTATCATTGTTTCAGGTATGAACTTCTTTAATGATAAACAGATGGATGAATCATATGAACCAAAAGGGAATGATGAACTAGCTTTAAATGCTATTAACTGGTTAGCAGATCGGGAGACGAACGTTTCTAAGATTTCCGATGCACGCAAACTAGCAGATGATACAGATGTTGTAGTGGAAGGAACTGTAACCACTGCTGCAGGCGTATTCTTTGATGCGTTCTACCTACAAGATGATACGAATGGTATTATGGCTTATCTTGAAGTTCCAGACGGTTCACTAAAAGCCGGAGATAAGGTTCGGGTATATGGTCATCTTAAGACGTTTGAAAATAACAAAGAATTAGAGTTTACAAGTTTTGCTAAAGATGTTATTAAACTCAGTTCAGGTGATCCTGTTCAGCCAAAAGAGGTAGCAACTGGGGAAGCTACAACGAATGCTAACAAAGGTTTACTTGTTAAGGTGAAAGGGAAAGTAGTGTCTCAATTTGATGATAACTCCTATGTCATCAATGACGGCTCAGGTGATTTGTTAGTATTTACTGACGGATACATTGTTAACCAAAGTGGTCCAGTTCCAGTCCTGAAGGCAGGAGATACTCTTGAAGCAGTCGGATTGTCCGGTTCTTTTGCGCAGGGTGAACGTATCCGTGTTAGAGATACAAAAGAATTAGTTGGAATTCCAGATACTACAGCACCTGTCACAACAGTTGATTTAAATCCAATCAATTCAACTGGAAAAAATGGGTGGTATACATCTGATGTTACTGTCAGCCTCACAGCGACAGATGATATGTCTGGTGTTAAAACAACCCAATATCAAATCAACGGTAATGGATGGTCTGATTACACAGCACCAATCCAGTTGACTACTGATGGTGTATTCACTATCGAATATCGAAGTGAAGATTTCAGAGGTAATGTTGAAATTGCGAAGTCACTTGAAGTGAAAATCGATAAAATAGCACCAACTTTGAAGGTTACTGTTGACCAGCCTATTCTTTCTGTACCAAACCATAAGATGGTAGATATCAAAGCATTCCTTGAAGCTAGTGATTCGACATCAGGAATTGATTCCGTTGTATTAGAATCCATAACTGTAAATGAAGAAAATGCTAACCCAAGTGATGTCCAAGGTGCATCCTATGGAACAAATGACATGATATTCAGTCTTCGTGCCGAGAGAAACGGTTATGGGGATGGACGTATCTATACAATTACCTATCTTGCAACAGATAAAGCTGGAAATAGTATAAGAGGGACTGCAACAGTAACGATACCAAAAGGGAACTCAGGCAAATAATAGTTTAAAAGGACTGCTAACAGGACAGTGACTGTCTCTGGAAGTAGTCTTTTTTTTTCGCGGGACAGTCCCTAATTTTTGGTATATTATTTTAATAGATATTTTTAGTACATATATTTAAGGGTTTTTCATACATTTAGACTAGGGGTCCATATTGTTTAAGACAGAATTTTCATCTCCTCTAAAACGAAGCTATTCTTGGTCGGTTAACTAAACTAACACAAACACATTCATGTGTAGTATGGCTGATCTTGAACATGTAAGTAGCAGAAAGCTTATTTTTCCTGGTTGGTTTTGCAAAGATCCGCCCCGTTTCTTCCTCCAACAAGGGTGTAGAATCAACGGGGAAATTGGTATTAATTAGGACAAGTTTTATTGCATGTGGGAAGTAGATCAATAAATGGAAAAGGAGAACTAAATCCATATGGAGTTCCTACAAGAAATAGTGAATAATTATCGCGCTTTTTTTTCATTAGAAGCTTTTGAAAATGTAGTTTTTAATCCTGCTAGTTGGGGAGTTATTGGAACTCTTATTATCCTTGAAGGATTATTATCTGCTGATAACGCTTTGGTTTTAGCGGTGATGGTGAAGCATCTACCAAAGGACCAACGAAAGAAAGCACTTTTCTATGGAATTTTTGGTGCTTATTTTTTCCGCGTTGTTGTGATTGGAATAGGAATTTCTTTAATTCATATTGCCTGGATTAAAATAGTCTGTGGTCATTATCTACTTTGGATTGTTTTTCAGAACTTACTTCAGAAAAATGATCAAGAAGATGGGGTCCAAAATAAAAAAATGGCCTTTTGGAAAACAGTGTTAACAGTGGAGTTAATGGACATTTCGTTTAGCTTTGACAGTGTGATTGCAGCATTTGGAGTTTCAAATCAAGTATGGGTCCTATTCTTAGGAGGGGTACTAGGTATTCTAATGATGAGAGGTGTCGCAAATTTATTCTTGGCATTGATTGAAAAAGTACCAGAATTTGAAACAACGGCGTTTGTTTTAATTGCCATTATCGGAGTAAAAATGATCCTTTCTGCTTTCGGCTTTCATATGGATGAAATGGTATTCTTCACCGTAATAATCACGATTTTCTTAGGAACATTTATTGTTCATTTATTTAGAAAAGGGTATAAAACAACTGTATAATTTTTTGAGAGGAGAGGGCAAACGAGCCTTTTCCTTTTTTACTTCTTACTGGCATTTTATAGTGAAACCAACTTAAATAGAGGAGGTTTTAAGAGGAGTTACATTGGTAATATGTGTGTTTATTATTAATCATATCGATTTTAATCCAAAAAAAATAGAACTAGGTGAATGATCTCACCCTTTTTTTGTAAGCTGTGCGCCCAAAGTTTTTTTGAAAAAAATCCCAAATAAACGCACGCTCAGCCCGAATTTTCTAGATTTAAAAATTTTTTTGCTAGATAATAAAAAAAAAGAGGCAAATTGCTTTAATATAGAATATAGTTAAGTTATCTGTTTTCACAAGGGGTTACCACTATGAGTATAAAACATAAAAAGTATAATTTTTTTCAACGACTAGGACGTGCTTTTAGGTACAATTTTATTAAGCTTTTTCGATCTCCTGGAGGAGCCAAAAAGGTATCCTTGGGATTTTCCCTTGGTTTTGGCTTAGAAATGCTGGTTCTTTCAACCGCTGGACTAATTTATATATTGTTTATACCAATTGTACGTATATCCAAAGGCTCATTACCTGCTGCAATCATCGGAAATGTTATTGGAAAACTATCCTTTCTTCCCGTTATTCTTTTACCTTTTGCTAAAAAGGTTGGGAAAATAATCTACCCAATGACAGTTAGAATAGGTCACAATGCTCCTTTTTCTTTACAGAATTTAATGCACGGTGATTTTAGTGGCTTAATTGGTATTCTTCATGGAGGAATACATCTTTTAATAGGAATGACTGCTTTAGGAATTGTACTTGGTTTGACTTCATACTTTATAGTTCATTATTTCTATGAAAAAACAAAAGAAAATAGATTAACAAGAATTCGTGAAAAACATGCGTTACGTAAAAAGAACCTCAATAATAATTTAACATGAGTTCTGGATTTGGAGATAATTAATCAACAATTTTGTGCGACTGTCACCACCCGTAGGTCACCACAAAAAATTGTCCTATTTATTGAGTGGGAAAAAATGGTAAAAACACTTGGATTTTTCTTAATCCAAGTGTTTTTTTTATGTTTTTATAGTTTATTTCTGCATATATTATTACTGATTTTTCACGTTAACCGAACCTCGTTACTAAAAACACGTTTCTTTTTATTGGAAACAAGATTTTTTAACTTGATTATGATCTGCTATCCGCTGCTAGATTACCAATATAAAGCCTGCGAAATTTAATATAACTTCCAATTCGCCAAATACTAACATAAAAAAAGGCCAATGCCATTGTTAGAATAGTAAAATCAATTGTATCAATATTTTTAAAGTATTGGCTTAAGGAAACTCGAATTATGATAATAGCAATAATAACAAATTTAAAATTTTTATTCGGCTTTGAATAAATATAGCCATCCTCTCGAATTTCATAGGATGTTTGTGAAAGCATGATTCCCCCAAACAATATTCCAAGTAAACTTGCAATTAACATTTCCCAATAGGCTGGTAGATGAAACGGTTTACCTGGTATGTGCATCAGCTGGGTGATACTCAATGAAAATAATACAAGAACAAGTAAAAATGGAACAATAATTCCAAAGCCTCCCTTTTTAATTGGTTGCTTTTTTCCCATCATTTTATTTCCATCCTTTCTAAGGATCACTTTTATTATGATTAACATTCCGTCATTTTGTTATTATAAACAACAGAAGTTAAAATAAGATAGTGTAGAATTTCATGATTTTAGTATGAGAATTTTCATATGGAATCCTTTTAATCACAATAAGCTTTACTAAAGATGTTTCACGTCATGGTTGGTCAAAGTTTAGTGGGAAATGATCGGGAGAATGACGAACAGATTTTTGCCGCTGTTCGTTATTCTCCTTTTTTCTTCAAAATTTGAAACATAAATACCTATGGTTACGTAATAACTAATATAGAAAGGGTGTGTTGGTATTGAGCAGATACTCGATTCATGAATTTATTAAAAAAACAGAGCAAGAGGATAAAGGCGAGGGCTTATTCGAATTGGAGACTCCTCGAATGCTTGAAGTCAACCTGGATGGTCAAGTTTGGGCCAAAGCAGGTTCGATGGTTGCCTATAATGGTCAAATCAAATTCGTCAGGGAGGGTATTTTAGAGAATGGTCTCGGAACAGCGTTCAAGAAGGCGTTATCTGGAGAAGGGGCTTCCTTAATGAAGGCTAATGGCCAAGGGAAATTATATCTTGCGGATGAAGGTAAAAAGATCATTATCTTACATTTACAAAATGAAGCTATATATGTTAATGGTAACGATCTTCTCGCATTTGAACCAACAATAAAATGGGATATTAAAATGATGAAACGGATTGCCGGGATGATGGCGGGTGGATTATTTAATGTACGATGTGAAGGAACTGGAATGATTGCCATTACCACACATCATGAACCCCTTACACTATTGGTTTCACCAGGAAAACCTGTAATTACTGATCCAAACGCAACTGTGGCTTGGTCTGGGAACCTGCAACCTGAGTTACAAACGGATATTAGTTTGAAAACATTCCTTGGAAGAGGAAGCGGCGAATCTATTCAAATGAAATTTGAAGGAGATGGGTTTGTTGTCGTACAGCCTTACGAAGAGGTCAAAATGAAGGAAAAAGGATAAGTTAAAGAGCAGCTGGCTTCCGTGCTGCTCTTTTTAATTGTTAAAAATAAGGCTATGTTATTGAATAGGCATCCAATTAACTTTCCAGATCCCTTTGTTACTTTTGGTTAGTCCGAAGCCTTGTCCTGAGTCCTTTAAGATTAAAATATAGGCTTTAGTCTCACTTTGAATCCTTTCCTGAAGGGGAGCCGATTTTAGTGAATCCAAGAATTTTCCATTACTTGCTTGATAACTTGGCTGTTTTACTGCCAATTCGTATTCTTCATAGGATTTATTTTTCAGATGAAATAAATCCAACACTGATGTTCATTTACTAATATAATTGGCAAACTAATATCGCTTTGTCACTTCATTGCTTTGCTGAAATGATCAAATCTTCTAAAAATAGATATTGTTTAGAACTTTCCCCTATGATAACATTAAAGTGTAATCACATACATGATTATAAATCACATATGTGATTTAAATGGAGGTAAAAAAATGTCTGTGAAATCAGCAGAACGTGTGCTAAAGGTGTTTGAGTTACTTGCTCAGCACCAAGAGGGACTAACGATAAAGAGTGTAAGTGAATTTCTTTCAATTCCACAAAGCAGTACTTCCGGTTTGATTGAAACGATGTTTTTGGAAGGCTTCTTAACTGTTGACTCCTCTAAAAGATACAGGCTCGGCCCAAAACTTATTCATCTCGGTCATGTTGCATTGGATTCTTTGGATATATCTACACAAGGAATTCCTTTTCTTAAGGATTTAATGGAAGATGTTCAAGAAACAGTATTTATGGCGATACTAGCAGATTCAGAACTTGCGTATGTTGCAAAGATTAATAGTAAACGGTCAATAAGGACAACCGCTCAACCTGGCCTAAGTAAGCCTTTATACTGTACTGGTTTAGGAAAAACATTTTTAACCTTTCTGCCAGAAGAAGTGAGAGATGAGCTCTTGAGCAAATTAGAGCTAAAACCAATTACTCCAAAGACCATCACAAGTGTAGAGACACTTAAAGATCAGTTAAAATCATTTGCTGAAATGGGTTATTCAATTGATGACGAGGAAAATGAAGAAGGTTTAATTTGTTTTGCTGCTCCGGTATTTGGCGCAGATCGAATCATTCATGCTGCAATCAGTATAGCTGGCCCTAAAGAAAGAATGGTAAAACAAAAGGATTTTATCGTTGGAAAATTGCTTGAGACTTCTAGGAAAATAGCTAATAGTATTGGCTACAAATAACACTTTTTTGGCTGCTGCTGGATTGTGTTAAGACTAGCATATTCTAAATGTAAGGGGTTGAATAATCTTGAAGATGACATTTCGTTGGTTTGGTACTGGTGATTTAGTAACCTTATCAAACATTCGTCAAATTCCAGGAGTTACAGGAATAGTATCTGCTATTTATGATATTCCTGTGGGTGAAGCATGGCCTTATGAAAAAATAATCAAACTCAAAACGCAGATTGAAGAATTTGGAATGACCTTGGATGTAATTGAAAGTGTTCCCGTTCATGAGGATATCAAATTAGGCCTTGATACTCGAGATCAGTATATTAATAATTACAAAACAACAATTAAGAACCTAGGAAAAGCAGGCATTCCAGTAGTTTGCTATAACTTTATGCCGGTCTTTGACTGGACAAGATCTTCATTAGAATATGAGCTTCCAGATGGATCAACGTGCTTACGTTATGATGAAGAAATAGTTACTAAAATGAATCCTTTATCTGGAGAGCTTTCTCTTCCAGGCTGGGATGCAAGCTACCAGAAAGAAGATCTGCAAAATCTATTAGAACAGTATAAAACTGTTTCTGAGGAAGATTTATGGAGAAATTTAGCCTATTTTATTCATGAAATCATGCCAATCGCTGAAGAATCCAATGTAAAAATGGCTATTCATCCAGATGATCCACCATGGTCTATTTTCGGTTTGCCTCGAATTATCACAAATAAAGAAAATATCGATCGATTTTTAGAACTTTATAATAGTGCTAACAATGGGGTATGTATATGCAGTGGTTCATTAGGAGCAAACTCTGATAACGACATCCCTGAACTGGTTCGATATTTTGGTAAGAAACAACGTATTAACTTTATGCATATGCGTAATATCAAGATTAACGGGAAGAAATCATTCCAGGAGTCTGCTCATCTATCAAAAGAGGGTTCATTAGATATGTATGAGATAATTCGTGCTCTCCGTGAATTCAATTACAATGGTCCAGTGCGCCCAGATCATGGTCGAATGATTTGGGGTGAAACAGGGAGACCAGGTTATGGACTTTTTGACCGGGCACTTGGTGCAACATATCTTAATGGGTTATGGGAAGCTGTAAACAAGGAATGGTATCGCTAGATTAATTTTTTTCAGCTTATTTCTTATCCATCAAACTATGGAAGAATAAATTTTAAATAATAGCTTTGTTGAATGCTATTTTATGTGAAATTTACTTTTAGCGTATGCATAATAATTAGCCATAAACCAATCAATTAGGTTAACCATCACCAAATAGTTATACATTAAATTGGATCTGTATAAATTTTTTTCGCAATTGACAAATCTACGAAAAAATATTTTTTTGGTATTCGTTGTAAAATCTACTTCTCTATAATATAATGAAACCGTTATCAAGTCTGATAATAGAGAATATTTAGAAAAGAGGGGGAAAATTATGAAAAAGAATTTCATAGGCTTTAAGAAGACTGCTGGTACCCTTGCTTTAATATTGGGCCTTAGCACTGCATTAGTCGGCTGTAGTTCGGGAACATCAGAAACAGCTGGAAAGAAAGTAAAAGAAGCGCCAAAGGTTCAGGATATTCGCATTGTCGCTGCTAATCATCCATGGACAGAGGCAGTCAAGAAACTATTACCAGATTTCGAGAAAGAAACAGGGATTAAAGTTAAAATTGATAGTTATTTTGAGGATCAACTTACACAAAAAACTTCAGTTGAATTTGCTTCTAATTCAAAGAATATTGATGTGGTAATGTTCCGTCCTCTTCAAGACGGGAAAATGTTTCATAAGAATGGCTACTTCGGAAGCCTAAATGATTATGTAGCTAAAGAAGATAAATACACAGATGATTTTATTCCATCCTCACTTGGTAGTGTTAAAGATGGCGATAAATTATATGGATTGCCGCTTGTAACGGAAACGGAAGTTCTTTACTACCGTAAGGATCTTTTAGAGAAAGCTGGTTTAGCTGTTCCAACTACACTAGAAGAACTTGAGAAGGATGCTAAACAATTAAATGATCCTAAAAATGGTGTTTCTGGTTTTGTCGCACGTGGAAAACGCGCTGCAGCTGTAACACAGTTCTCTAGCTTCTTGTATAGTTTTGGCGGGGACTTTATGAAGGATGGTCAATCAACTATTACTTCTCCTGAAGCGATTGCCGCATTTAACTACTACGGAAATCTATTGAATAAATATGGTCCTAAAGGTACGTTGAATATGAGCTGGCCAGAGGCAATGGCTGTATTTACACAAGGAAAAGCAGCATTTTACACAGATGCATCATCATTATTTACAAATGCAACGGATCCATCTAAATCAACGGTATCTGACAAAGTTGGATTTGCTCCATTCCCAGCTGGTACAAATGGATCTAAGCCATACAATGTAACATCTTGGGCAATTGGTATTGGTGCTAATTCTGAGAAGAAGGATGCAGCATGGAAATTTATTAAATGGGTTGAAAGTAAAGAAATGGTTACAAAGCTACAAGCAGAAGGAAATCCTGGGGCAAGAATTTCTGTTTGGAATTCTCCAGAAGGAACAGCTAAGTTCCCTAAAGATTTAGCAGATGCAATGTCTGTTAACGGCGGAGAAAATGGCGTTTCTTATGATCGTCCACTTGTAATTGATGTAGGTAAAGCACGTGATACAATTGGTGATGTTATCTTAGCAGGAATTGAAGGTAAAGACGTAAAAGCAGCTGCTGACAAAGCAAATACTGAATTTCAAGCAATTATTGATAGCGAGAAATAAGGAATAGTAGCTAGCCAATATTCCTTGACGGCTTTCGGTTAGCAATCCAGGTTTAATGATGGATGCGTACTCGAAAGCCGTTTGTTTTAAAATCCAATTTTCATCTAGTAAGGAGGAGATAGCTTGTCAAATTGGATCGATCGTCACATTAAATGGGTTTTTACAATGCCAGCAGTCATTTTTGTTGGGCTTATGATGGTTATGCCTGTGGGATATACACTTTGGTTGAGTTTCAATGAATGGAGTATGTCTAATATTGATCCACCTTTATGGGTAGCATTGGAAAACTATAAAACGTTATTCCATGATGAACTATTTATGAAGTCATTGGGGTTGATGTTTTATTTCACTATTGCTGCTGTTGCAACCGAAACGGTATTGGGTGTTGGACTTGCTATTTTGATGAACCAACATATTGTTGGGAAAGGTCTTGTAAAGACATTGTTTTTATTGCCGATGGTTGCAACCCCTGTTGCAGTCGGATTGATTTGGGTTCTTATCTATGAACCTAATATTGGAATTGCAAACGTGTTTTTGCAAAAATTGGGTTTTCCAGGCCAAGAATGGTTAACATCACAAACACTCGTAATGCCATCTTTGATTATTATAGACGTATGGGAATGGACTCCGATGATAGCATTAATAGTTCTTGCCGGCCTAGTTTCTTTACCGAAGGATCCATATGAAGCGGCAATGATTGACGGAGCTACTACATGGCAGATTTTTCGAAAGATTACACTTCCCTTATTAAAACCAACTCTTTACTCTGCTATATTGCTAAGAATGATCGACGCTTTAAAAACATTTGATATTATCTATGCGACAACACAAGGGGGACCAGGTACATCATCACAGACAATCAATATCTACGGGTATGTGTTGGGCTTTCAGTATTTCAAAATTGGTCAGGCTTCCGCCTTGCTAATGATATTTTTCCTCATTGTTCTAACAATTAGTGTTTTTACCATCCTATTAAGGAAGAGAGCGGGTGTCCACTTATGAGTGTAAAAAAACGAAAAAAAGGAAAAATCGCATTCACTCACGTCGGCGTCTATCTTGCACTTATATTATTCTTGCTTCCATTCCTTTGGATGGTACTCGCTTCGTTTAAAACACAAGTGCAAATTCTTAATACCTCAAAATTATTTGAAATAACGGCAAACTTTGATAATTACAAAAGCATATTTAGTGAGTACTCATTTCTTACTTTTATAATGAACAGCTTTATCGTTGGTGTAGGAGCGACGATATTTGGACTGATTCTTGGGTTACCTGCAGCATATTCGATTGCAAAATATAAGCAACAAGGTCTCGGGCTTTTAATCCTTGTGGCAAGAATTGTGCCGGGAATCTCCTTTCTTATCCCGTGGTTTATTATTTTCTCAAAATTGCAAATGATTGACACGTACACAGCACTTATTCTGAGCCATATGCTTGTGACGATGCCTTTTATTATATGGGTAATGATTCCTTTTTTTGAAGGGCTTCCACATGAGCTTGAGGAATCAGCACGGGTTGATGGATGTTCAATTCCTGGTGCTTTTATTAAGATTTTACTTCCTATTTCTGGACCAGGAATAGTCACAGCATCGATTCTTGCATTTATTTTCTCATGGAACAATTTTATGTTCTCACTCATTCTTGCAGGTGATAAGACGAAGACTTTACCGATTGCAATATTTAACTTCATATCGTATTCAGATATCAACTGGGGTGGATTAATGGCCGCTTCGGTTACCATCACTGCTCCGGTCCTTATTTTAGCTCTCGTTGCACAACGGTATATCATTGCAGGATTAACGGGCGGTAGTGTTAAAGGATAAAGAAATATTTAAGGAAACCAAGGAAAAATAATAGATAGGAGAGAAACCATGAAAATTACTAAACTATCATTATATAAAGTGCCACCTCGTTGGCTCTTTCTTAAAATTGAAACGGATAATGGCTTGGAAGGCTGGGGAGAGCCAATTATTGAAGGTCGTGCGAGCACTGTAGAGGCGTGTGTTAACGAACTTAGTGAATATTTAATTGGAAAGGACCCATTGCGTATCGAAGATCATTTTCAAGTGCTTTACCGTGGAGGTTTTTACCGTGGCGGCCCAATCCTTTCAAGTGCAATTTCAGGTATAGAACAAGCATTATGGGATATAAAAGGAAAGTTTTATGATATGCCTGTTTATGAAATGCTTGGAGGAGCTGCACGTGATAAAATTCGTGTTTATTCCTGGATCGGTGGCGATCGTCCAAGTGATGTAGCAAATGCTGCGAAAGAAAAGGTAGATGCTGGTTTTACAGCAATCAAAATGAATGCGACTGAAGAGATGGATTATATTGATACGACATCAAGCGTCGAAGCGGTTATTAATCGAATTGCTGCCGTTCGAGAAGTAGTTGGAAAAGATGTCGGTATTGGTATCGATTTTCATGGCCGAGTACATAAAGCAATGGCGAAAATTCTTGTCAAAGAATTAGAGCCGTACAATCCAATGTTTATTGAAGAACCAGTATTAGCAGAAAACAATGAAGCATTACGTGAAATTGCTCGACATACGACAACACCGATTGCAACTGGAGAAAGACAGTTTACGAGATGGGGTTTTAAACAACTATTAATAGATGGGTATGTTGATATAATTCAGCCAGATGTTTCTCATGCTGGCGGAATTTTGGAAATGAAAAAAATAGCTGCAATGGCAGAGACTTTCGATGTTGCAGTTGCTCCACATTGTCCACTTGGCCCGATTGCTTTAGCTTCCTGTTTGCAGGTTGATGCATGTACTCCAAATGCAATTATTCAGGAACAAAGCCTTGGAATTCATTACAACCAAGGGAGTGATCTGCTAGATTATATCAAAGATCATTCAGTCTTTAAGTATGAGCAAGGGTTTGTAGGTATTCCAGAAGGACCTGGTCTTGGGATTGAAGTAGATGAAGCACATGTAAAGAAGATGGCGGAGCAGGGACATGATTGGAAAAACCCTATTTGGCGTAATAAAGATGGTAGCATTGCAGAGTGGTAATTTAGACGAGGAGTGGAATTAAATGGATGTTATTACGTTTGGTGAATCAATGGTCCAGTTTAATCCCGCAAAAACAGGTCCACTTAGATATGTTCATCAATTTGATAAGACTGTAGGCGGGGCAGAGTCAAACGTAGCGATTGCTCTTGCAAGACTTGGTCATCAAGTAAAATGGGTAAGTCGTCTAGGTGATGATGATTTCGGCCTGTACATTCGAAATTTTATTCGAGGGGAAGGGGTAGATACCAGCTCTGTCACGTTTGATCCCGTTTATCCTACGGGGATATTTTTCAAAGAACGATATAATGCTAGTGATCCGAAAGTTTATTATTATCGTAGTGGATCTGCGGCGAGTCAATTGGAACAGGCTCAATTGAAAGAAAGTGACATTATAGCTGCAAGGTTTCTACACATAACAGGCATTACACCTGCTCTCAGTCCCACTTGCAGGGAACTCATTTATTATGCAATTGAGGTAGCGAAAAAAAACAATGTAATGGTTGTCTTTGATCCAAACATTCGGCTTAAGCTATGGTCAGAGAATGAAGCTAGAGAAGTATTAATGGATATCGCTAGTAAATGTGACATCGTTTTACCGGGAATTGAGGAAGGTCGGCTACTTACAAATGAAATAACGCCGGAAAAGATAGCCGAACGATTTATTCAAAATGGTGCAGGAACTGTTGTTGTGAAGTTAGGTGCACAGGGTGCATTTTGCCATTCACAGGATATAAAAGAATATATTGAAGGTTTCAAGATTGAACATGTTGTCGACACGGTAGGTGCAGGGGATGGTTTTGCTGCAGGTTTTATTTCTGGTCTGCTCAGAGGATGGTCTTACCGGGATGCAGTGGTTCTCGGTAACCGTGTTGGGGCATCTGCAGTCACAGTGACTGGAGATGTGGAAGGATATCCATATTGGTCAAAAATAGCTCCAGACCACTCGGAGGAAATATTGAGATAAAGATTTTGGAGGGAAGAGAATGAAGTTACCAAAAGTCCAATTACTTGAGAAACTTGTGGAAAGTGGCATAATAGCTGTCGTACGACGGGTACCTGAAGAAGTGGTTGTACAGGTGGCAGAAAGTCTGATTGAGGGCGGGGTAACAGCACTTGAAATAACAGTTGATACACCTCACGCGTTTCGTTCAATCGAAAAACTCTCCCATCGTTTTAAAGGCCAAGCAATTATTGGAGCTGGGACGGTTCTTGACCTGGAATCTGCTAAACAGGCGATCGGGGCAGGTGCAGATTTTATTTTCAGTCCGAGTCTCTCTGAAGCGGTCATTCGTACTGCCCTCCGTTATGGTAAAATTGCTATACCTGGTGTTATGACTCCAACAGAAATGATTACTGCCATTGAATGGGGAGCGGATGCGGTCAAGCTTTTTCCAGCTGGTCATCTTGGACCGAAATATATGGAAGATGTAAGAGCGCCATTTCCGCATATTCCAGTAATTCCTACAGGTGGAGTGTCATTAGATAACATTGAATCTTATATTAAGGCCGGCGCCATAACTGTAGGAATTGGTGGCAGCTTGGTCAATTTAAAAGCAATTGAAGCTGGTGATTTTTTGAAAATTAAAACGAATGCCGGTTTATACGTGGAGGCTATTAGAGTTGCACGTGAAAAATTCAGCAAAAAGTAATTTTTATCCGATATAAAGTATAAAAACATTGTACATGAAAATAATGAATTATTTTAAAAAATAGTAGTAGAAACGAGTTCTCTTTTGAGATACCATCAATAGAATAACAAAGCAAATGCACAAGTCCTTTCGTATGAAATCTCATGTGCATTTTTTTCTTGCTAATCAGAATTTATATCCATAAATTCTGCTAGCACATAAGGGCAACTACGCCTCTGTCATCGCCCTTGGGGGCTCGCCAATCGACGAATTTTCTTTATTGTTTAGGAGATGATAAATTTGAAATTAACCGTATTAGTTGATAATAACACCTTTATAGATAGGTATTTTCTTGCAGAGCCTGCCGTTTCATATTACATAGAAGATGGGAACAAAACGATATTATTTGATGTAGGGTATTCAAACGCATATATTCGCAATGCTGAAAAAATGGGTATTAATTTACGAAAACTAGATTATGTTGTTCTTTCACATGGACATAGTGATCATACTTGGGGAATAGAACCATTAATTCGTCTTTATTCAGAAGCTAAAATTGAGGGGCTAGATTTCAAAATCCCTGCCGTTGTTGCGCATCCTGAGGTATTTCAAACTAAATTACTAGACGGAGAAGAAATTGGCAGTTTGCTTTCCGAAGAAAAGATCGCCCAGCATTTCAAGCTAGGATACTCTAAAGAACCGATTTGGCTTACAGATAAGCTTGTATTCCTTGGAGAAATTGAACGCCTTTTTAACTTTGAAGGAAAGGAGCCAATCGGAAAAATCAAACAAGGGGAGGAAAGCAAGGACGATACCATTTTAGATGATTCTGCCTTGGTTTATAAAACAGAAAATGGTCTAGTTATTATTGTAGCCTGCTCCCACTCGGGAATCTGTAACACCATTGAGTATGCAAAAAAAGTATGTCAAGAAGAACGAATACTTGATATCATTGGTGGGTTTCATCTGCTGCAGCCATCTGAAAATCAAATTAAAAATACTGTTAATTATTTTAAGAGCCTTATTCCAGAAACTATTCATGCATGTCATTGTACTGATTTTCAATCTAAAGTTGCAATTTCTGAGGTAGCTAATGTCAAGGAAGTAGGTGTTGGACTCCGATTAGAATATTAAATACTTGTAAATTTTCAGACTTTTTTTATTAAATAGATAAGAAACTAATAACTTTTTTCAACTTCGAAAATTGTCTAAATCAGAATAGGAAGTGTTGAAATTGATAAGTCAAGAATTAATAGGCAAACGAATTATAATCACTGGAGCTAATAGCGGTATTGGGTTTGAAACTGCAAAAGCTTTAGCTCAAAAAGGAGCAGAAGTTATTTTAGCTGTTCGAGACGAACAAAAAGGGAAGCATTCTATGAATGCCATTTTAAAAGAGAATCCAGAAGCAGCCATTGTGGTGATGGAGTTGAATCTTGCAGATTTAACGAGTGTACGAGATTTTGCAAATAATTTTAGCAATCGGTATGATACATTAGATATTTTAATAAACAATGCAGGTGTAATGATACCTCCTTATCAGAAAACAAAAGATGGCTTTGAATTGCAATTTGGTACCAATCATTTAGGTCATTTTGCTTTAACGGGATTATTGCTTCCATTACTCAAGAAAACACCAAATTCCCGTGTTGTAGCACTGAGCAGTATTGCCCACAGAGGAGCATCGATCTTTTTTGATAACTTAGATGGGTCAAAAGGATATAAAGCAATGAAGTTTTATGGACAAAGTAAACTGGCCAATTTGCTGTTTGCAAAAGAATTAGACAATCGACTAAAGCAGCATGGAATTTCAACGAAGTGTATAGCAAGTCATCCTGGCATTTCTTCGACAAACCTGTTTAAAATGAGAAAAAAAGACGCACCTAGGTATTTGAAGGCTTTAATGAATGTACTTTTACAGCCAGCAAATATGGGGGCACTTCCGACTATTTATGCAGCAACAGAAGTGAGTTTAATAGGTGGAGAATACATCGGTCCTGATGGGAGGGGAAATCGAAAAGGAAACCCGACGATTGAAACACCCGCTTCAGGTGTTTATCATTCCGAAACTATGCAAAAATTATGGGAAGTATCTGAGAAATTAACAGGAGTCATATACGATTTTTGAGGTGCATGGTATTAATTATTACTGTTTTATGGAGATTGAACTGATGTTATGAACAAATGGGTAAAATTAGGTAAATGCCCTTTGGGAAATCGTGGGTTCGAATATATAATGAATGTAAATGACTTTGTCTCACAATTATACTTTTCCATCTTTAAACTAGCTCCTCACGATCAGTTTTTTTAAAAAATGAATGAGAGAAGGGGATATGGAAAATGAATAAAAATCATGGGAAAGTAGTAAAGAAAAAGAAACCGATTAAATTTTATGCCCAGGATAATTTTACAGAAGAATGGCGCGAAGTCAAAATGGTTAATTTTGAGGAACGGGATTTTGTGTTTAAAGGAGAACATTTTGGGAACATGATGGATTATTTCAATTTTAAAGTAGAATATGTCGAAGAAGAAACTGATTGTGCTGATGGTAGTGAAATTTGATCAAGATGTAAGGAAAAAAGGGAAGTTAAGAACCCCAACTTCCCAATTGATAGAAAACCAATATACTAGCGGATTACTCAACGGCGATGTTCCTACCAAGGATATTCGCCTTTTGTATGTTTATCTGTTTTGAAAAAATAGGCCGGATGATAACTATGAACAAATTTCCCCGTATTTAGGTCAATAAATCCAGACCCATATGTAGGGTCTTCAGGCTGCCACTTCCCGTTTAGGTTTATTTCATTCCAAGCATGATTTTCCCCATATTTTACTTTCGCCTCAATTCCAACTGCACGGTGAAGAGCTGCGCTTAAATCAGCATAACCGGAGCATAATACATTGCGTGTTTGATAGGCCTGCAATGCTGAGTAAAAAGGTGGTTTTGGACTATTTACCAAACGATAATTATAGGAAACACTTTTCGCAACCCACTCAAAAATAGCTCGTGATTTATCAACATTTGTTTGCTTTCCTTTAGTTATGTTTTGGGCAAGGTTAATAAGGGTTGGGTTATCACTTTGAACCATAAAGCTAGGCAATAAATAGGGGTCCCCGTCTGTTAAATGGTAGTCTGCATAGCCTAATACTTTATTTGGATCGTTTGTTTTTCCTTTGTAAGACTCATTAAGGTTTAAAATTACTTCACCGACATTGTAATGGAGGCGATACTCATAGTGAATGGCTCCATTCGTGAAGGGAACTTTTATGGTTGTTCTGGAATTGGACCTTGGTTCTTGAATATCTAAAATAACTCCAGTAGCTTTATTGAATTGTCCATATGGTGTTGGTTTACCAGTTACCACTAATATACCTTTATCAAATGTTACTCGATAAGTTTGAATAACTGTTGGAGGATACTTTTCATTGGATACTGTTGAAGTGCGAACTGGATTTGGTTTTGTATTTGCAATGACTTGTTTTGGTTGCAGAGTAGCAGTATCCTGCTTAGTTAGTTTTAGTTGTTGGGACAGTGAAATAATATCCTGCGATACTTGCCTTGGAAATTGATAAAGAAAGCTTTCATCTTGTTTTATAGAGGGAATGACATTTTTGTTAGATAGATAGATAAAGCCTACTATACAAAAACAAAAGAATACGAGTTTTTTCAAGACAACACACCTTATTTTTCGTTTATACCTCTACTTTAAAGGGAAAAGGAATTTGAAACAACAAAAAAACCTTATCCAATAATTAGGGATAGGTTCATGGGAAATGCGGGAGCTTGCTTGTTTTATAGACCTCACTTATTAAAATTCCTATTTTCTTCAAATAGAATATCTCCAAATCTTCATTTTTTTCTATAAATGAAATCCTAGCTTGATAAGTAATAAGTTATATCTTTTTTATGAAAAAAACGCTTATTTTATCACCCGATATAATCGAAGTGGGCGCCCGACTGTTCCGTATTGTTGTTCTTCGATCAAATCCTGTTTTTCCACCATATAGGAAAGGTATGTTCTTGTCGTTGATAGGCTAACGCCTGCTAAATTTGCTATTTGCTCGGCTTTTAATGGAAATGAAGAAGCGGTAATACATTTTTTTATTTTTTCTAAGGTTCTTGAATCAATCCCTTTTTGCGTTTGCGGGAGAACTGATGATTCTGATATTCGTAGCTTTTTAAAGTTATCAACTGTTCCTTGGTCAAGCTGGATTGAATGAGAAAGGCGTGATTTAAATTTCAAGTACTTGTTTAGTGAAGTTTGTAGCTGGTTTAGGTCAAATGGTTTAATTAAGTAATCAAGAATCCCGAATCTAAATCCATCTTCAACGACCTCAAGTTCTTTTGCAGCAGTAATTAAAATTACATCACAACGTCTATTTTGTAACCGGATGGTTCGTAACAGCTCGATACCAGAATGATCGGGCATGTAAACATCTAAGAGCAGTAAATCAGGATCTACTGTTTCAATCATTTTGATTGCTTCTTCGTAGCCATGAGCGGTTCCAACTAATTGGTAGCCTTTCTGAGCAGAAATAAATTTTCCATGAAGCCTTGCAATCATGAAATCATCATCGACAACCAACACGCGTAATAATTGTTTACTCATGTTCTACACCTCCATTTTTGGCAATCTTACTTGCAGGGTTGCTCCTTCTTCCGAAGAATGGATTTCGATACTCCCCTTTAATCTCGAAACCAATTGAGAAACTAATGCTAAGCCAAATCCCCGACCCTTTCCCTTTGATGTACCGCCATCGGCAAAAATTTGATCACCTAGTTTGGGGTCAACTCCCGGCCCGTTATCCACAACCTGAATAGTAAGGAACTCCTGTTTTTCTTCTATATGTATTGAAATTGTGGGAGGGTGAGGGTTTTCTTTCTTTGTTGGTACTGCCTCCATTGAGTTTTCGATTGCATTACCAAGAATGGTTAGTACTGTTTCGCGATGGGGACAAAGCTCCGAAACAATTGAGTCATCGGTAATGGTAAGCAAGATTCCAAGTTCCTTAGCGCGATGCATTTTCCCCATAAGAACACCAACAATTGCTGGATCGCGGACTCGAGCGAGGAAAAAATTGAGCACATTTTGCTGTTCGCTGTTTACATTCTCAATAATGTCTTTAACAAGTTCATATTCCTTCATATGAATAAGACCTGAAATAAGATGAAGTTTATTCATAAATTCATGACGTTGGCTCCTTATGGTATCAACATATTTCCCGATGTCAGCCAAACGTTGATCCATCTGGTCAAGATGAAGTTTATCCCGAAAGCTTCCTACTGCACCGATCACTTTATCACCAATTTTGACGGGAATTCTGTTTACAACCACTAATGAATTTCCGATAATCATAGGCTGATCAAAATGAGCAATCCCTTCGTTAATAACTTCTGTCAATCGTGAACTGGGAAGGACGGATGTAATCGCTTTACCAATGAGATCATCATTTTCGTGTTTAATCATATTTTTTGCCTCGCGATTGAAGGTCGTAATGTTACCCATCGTATCAATCGCAATGATTCCCTCACGAATAGATTCTAAGATGGCCGCTTGTTGTTGGGTTTGAAATGCAATTTCGTGAGGCTCTAAATTAAAAATTTGTTTTTTAATATGGCCCGAAAGGATAAATGCACCAATAAGTCCAACGAATAAAGCAACGGCACCTATACAGGTGATTTCGATAATTAAAGGGGTTAGTTTTTTCCATATGTGTTGCATTAGAAAGCCAACAGAAACAATCCCAATCTGATGATGTTGTCCATCAAAAACAGGATACTTTCCTCGGATCGAAAGCCCGAGGGTACCAGTTGCCTGCGTAATACTCCCATGCCCTAACAATACTTGTTTATCATCATCACCTACCATATGCCTCCCTATTTTAGATGTGTCAGGATGGCTGTAGCGAATTAAGTTCATATTTGAAACAACAATAAATTGCGCTCCCGTTTTCTTTCGAATACTTTCAGCAACAGGTTGAATAATCGATGAAGGATTTGGCCCCTTGAAAGCTTCGATGACTTCGGGAAGTCCTGCAACTGTTTTTGCTACAGCCAAAGCATTTCTTCCTTTCTCATCATACTCCCGATGAACCATTATCCAAGAAAGAGAGAGAATAAAAAGTGCAAGGACAAAAAGGAGATTTAACAAGATGAGAAAATTGATTTTTGTACGTAGCTTCACTTGTTTCTTATTAAATTTCAAGTCTGCACACTTCCTTGTTCCTTTTGATTAGTTTTAATTTTCTGAAAAAATACCTATCTTTATTTTAAATTGAAAGTTGCAGTATAGTCCACCAAAAAATAGTATTTTTTTCGTTGGGGAATTTGTTTCAATTGAGTTAATTGTTTTTATTAATTAAATCGAGATAATATTTTCATACTATTTCGAATTTTCTATAATTGTAATTGTAAACGCTACCTAAAAATATAGAAATGGGGGAATCTAGTGGGTGCTTTAGAAAAACAAGTGTATCGGGATTTGGCACAAGCAACTCCGGCGATGATGGAATTAAAAGGAGTGACGAAAGAATTTATCAAGCCAAATGGGGAAGCACATACCGTTCTTAGAAATATCGATTTGAAGATACCAAAAGGAGAGTTTGTTTCGATTGTTGGCCCTACAGGCTGTGGGAAATCAACTACATTAGGCTTGATTGCTGGGTTTGAACCAGCATCAGAAGGTGAAATTATCATTTCAGGTGAAAAATTGGAAGGAATAAATCAGCGGGCAGCCTGTGTATTCCAAACTGAAAATGCGTTTCCATGGAAAACAGTTATAGACAATGTTTCCCTGGGGCTTCGATTACGAGGAATGAACAAAACAGATGCCTATGATGAAGCAAGAAAATGGATTGTACGAGTTGGTCTAAAAGGATTTGAAGGCCATTATCCTTCCCAACTTTCCGGAGGAATGAGAAAACGGGTGGCTTTAGCGCAAAGCTTGATCGTTCAACCGGAAATTCTTTTAATGGATGAGCCATTTTCTGCCCTTGATGTGCACACACGTCATCTCATGGAAAATGAATTGCTTCGGATATGGGAGGAAACATCTGCTTCGGTCTTTTTTATTACTCATGATTTAGAGGAAGCCATTGCATTAAGTGACCGTGTCATAGTTATTACTGCCGGGCCGGCAGCAACGATAAAAGGGGATTACCGAATTGATCTGCCAAGGCCACGTAATGTAGCAGAAATAAGTTTTGATCCGGATTTTATGAAGATCCATAAACAAATTTGGGAAGATTTGAAAGATGAGGTGATGATCAGTTATGAGAACGCAAATAAACTCAATTCCAAATCCAGTTAATATTGAAGTTATTTCGAGTAAAGAGAAAGTGCGCAGGAAGGCCATAAGGCTTAGGATTCGAAATCTTTGTTTGCAATGGTCCGTATTTATTGTCATGATGGGCACTTGGCAAATTTTAACTAACCAAAAAATGATTGATCCTTTCTTTTTCTCTAGCCCAATCGATATCGTGAAACATATATGGACATGGGCGGTAAATGGAACAACCGCAGGTCCCCTTTATGTTCAGTTCTTGGCTACCTTTGAGGAAACGATTCTTTCCTTTATTTTGGGTGGGATTGCTGGGATTATTTTTGGTTATGCCTTAGGTGTAAATGATCTACTATCAGTTATTCTGGGTCCTTACATTAAGGCGATTAATGCCATTCCTCGAGTTGTACTCGTTCCAATCTTTATTTTATGGTTTGGACTTGGCATGTCATCTAAGGTTGCCTCCGGTTTGGTGTTGACGTTTTTTATCGTGTTCTTTAATGCATTCCAAGGTGTTAGGGAGGTTGATCGCAATTTAATAAATAATGCTAGATTATTGGGTGCGAGCAAACGGCAATTAGCACGTCATGTGATCATCCCTTCAGCCCTTACATGGATTTTATCAAGTTTACATTCTAGCTTTGGATTTGCATTGATCGGTGCTGTTGTAGGTGAATTTATTGGATCTACCGAGGGACTTGGTTATTTAATTGCTCAAGCACAGGGTGCGTTTGATACGACTGGAGTATTCGCGGGAATGGTCATTTTATCAATTACAGCATTGTTTGCAGATTGGGGTGTTTCAAAGCTAGAAAAACGGTTTATCGCATGGCGACATATTCGGCAATAAAAATAGTGAGGGGGAATTAAGTAATGAAAAAGAAAATAAGAAAATTAAGCTTAATCGTTTCATGTATGACAATTGTAGCTCTGCTACTTTCAGGGTGTTCATCTACAAAGTCAACAACTACATCAAGCAAAGCAAAGAATAGTGATAAAAAGTCTTCTAGCACACAAAGAGTATCTATTATGGTTGGTGGTTTGGAGAAAATTATTTATTTACCTTTCATGCTGGCTGAGAAACTAGGCTTTTATGAAGATGAAGGCCTCATTGTAACACTAATTTCAGAAAGTGCAGGTCAGAGTGCTGAAACAGCTCTTCTAGCTGGTCAGGTTGATGGGGCAGGTGGATTTTATGATCATACGCTAGATTTACAGTCAAAAGGAAAAAATGTGGAAGCCGTTGTTACTATGGCGGGGGTACCTGGTGAGCAGCTAATGGTAGCCAATCGATTGAAGGATAAAGTAAAAACTTTAGCTGATTTAAAAGGGCTTAACATAGGTGTAACGGGATTAGGTTCATCTACGAATATGCTTGCAAGCTATAACGTAGTCAAAGGTGGTAATAAAGAAAGTGATTATAAACCATTACCAGTTGGCGCAGGTCAAACGTTAATTGCAGCGATGCAAAATAACCGTATTGATGCATGTGTAACAAGTGAACCAACTGCATCCCTTCTTTTAAATAAAAATATGGCATTTACGTTTGTTGACATGAACTCTAAAGAAGGGACAGAAAAATCTTTAGGTGGCGGATATGCTGCAACAAGTCTTTACATGAGCAACGATTATGTGAAAGCACATCCTGATGTTGTCCAGAGATTAGCAAATGCCTATGTCAAAACCTTGAAATGGATGGGTTCGCATACACCTGAGGAAATTGCAGATAAAATGCCTGAAGAGTATTATGCAGGGGATAAAACAGTGTATATTCAAGCTCTAAAGGGCCAGCTTCCAATGTTTACAACGGATGGGAAAATGCCTGCTGGAGTTCCTGAAAATGTCCAAAAAATTCTATCTGCCTTTAAACCAGGAGTAAAAAAAGTAGACTTAAGTTTGACGTATACAAATAAGTTTATTGAAAATGTAAAGTAAAAAGTAGAATAATAGAGCACGAAGTAATACTCATATGCCACTCCACAAAAAAATAGAAGGTGTTCCAAAATATTCACTTTTGGACACCTTCTAACGTTAAAGATCCTAAATAAACAATGTACCTGTTACGAAAAAGTTAAATATTGAACCAAGTATTAGACCCATTACTGCAAAAATCATTAATACTGTTCCATGGGCCTCACTTCTTTCAAAATAAGTCATTATACTCATGAATATAGCGATTGACCCGAATATAATCGGTAAAAAAATGAGGGATATAGCGAAGAATGTCCATCCAATTAATACATAGATTAATCCCTTCTTTTTATTTGTATCCGTACCTTCTGACATTGTGACAATAGAGTTTACTTCGCTAAGCGTTTTGTTTTGAAGATTATACATATTATCAACTCCTATAATTTTTTTAAAGTGACAATCACAGGTTTAAATGACACCTTTTACTAAATTCTATTCCCTCCAATCAAATCATTGTTAACATATGAAGATTTAAAAGTGTGATATTATGTGAAAAAATTATCAAACTATATTGAATATTTAGTTAATTAACGATAATTTTAACATATATTTGGAAAAAATCAAGTGGAATGTATTAATTTGGGATAAATGCAGACTAAAATATGCCCTTATTCAAAATGCCCACTTTTTTGATGGGAAATAGGGCGACCAATCAAATATACTTGCGAAACACAATCTCTTTGTTTACCCAAAAAAATGAATCGGTAACTGTGACCGATTCATTTTTTGGGATTATTTGTTTTCTATTTTAAAAATCTGTTTAACGATATTTCCCCCAAAAAAACGGAACCCGTTCGAATTTACAAATCTGTTTTTGGACTTGGGTAATCGCAATACTCAATAATGGTGCCTTCTGTATCTGCAGGATTTAGATAGATTAGTCGTCTTCCATGTTTGTTCATTCTTAGGGAATCTTCTAGTATTCGAACGCCTTGGTTCTTGAGTTCTATTAATGCTACGTCAAGGTCATCGACTCGGTAAGCAATATGATGAACTCCTTTTCCTTTTTGTTTAATAAAACGAGCTATGGGGGAAGTGGTATTATTTGTTGGTGCAAGCAATTCAATTCTGTCACCATTGACCTCCATAATGGCAACTTCACTTTCTACACCAGGTACTTCACTTTTGTAGCGGTCAATTAAATGGCCAAAAAGAACATTTTCATAAAAATGAATGCTGCTATCTAAATTCCGAACAGCGATGCCGATATGATCTATTTTTTTATCCAAAAAAAACTCTCCTTGGTTCATTATCCTTCTATTTTAACACGGTTGAATATTCAATGTAAAAAAAGGAGCGAAGAAGCTTAAGTGACAAACTCATTCTTTGTTACTATTTCTCGATGATACCATTCATAAGACTTATCCTGTATTAAAAAAGGCAATTCAACAAATACTTTCAAGAGAAAAATGTTCACTATTTAGATAATCAAAATGATTCTAACGATTTTTAAGGGACACTAATATGAAGGAGTGAAGATATGCACTGGTATGAGAAGCTAAACCAATACTTCCCAGTAGAGGAAATGAAATCGAAAGAACATATGGAGACATTGCTAAAAGAGCATTCAGAAATATACCATAAGGATGAAGGCACGAATTATGTTCTTATGTATGCAGAATTAGATAATTTTGTTTTTATCGATTATCTATTTGTTTCCAACAAGGCGAGAGGAGAAGGATTAGGACACAGCTTACTTGAGAAGATGAAAGAGAAAGAAAAACCGATCATCCTGGAAGTAGAGCCTATTAATTATCAAGATAGTGATACAGAGAAACGATTGCGTTTTTACAAGAGGGAAGGATTTCAACACGCAAAATCTATTGGCTATGAAAGGCGTTCGATTGCGACAAGGGAAGTTACTCCAATGGAGATTTTATTTTGGGCACCCCATAATGAATCAGAACAAATGATATTTAAAGCAATGCAAAAAACATATGAAATGATTCATACTTTTAAGGACAAGCAGTTTTATGGGGAATCCTATCAACATGTTGATGAAGTGCTATCATTCGAAGAAAATAAAAATAATAAAAATATGTTAAGAAATGTTTGAGTGTGGGGCAATCATAGATCGTATGATTGCTTTTTACAATGATTTTAAGAAGAAGGTTCTGTTAATCATGCCGGTTGATTTCCACAACAATCATCAAAGTGGCGAATCCATGTAATGGATTACCAAGTAACCTAAAGATAATAGAATGGCCTCGGGAATAGCCTAAATTAGCAATACTGGAAGTTTTTTAAAATCGATTTAAAAAATAAATAAAAACTATTGACATGTATTTCTTCAAAATGATATTATATAAAGTTTGATAAAAAATGAAAACAGTGGTATCATGAATATACAATACATGGAGGTGGATTATTTGTTTGAAATTGGCGATAACATTATCTATCCAATGCATGGTGCAGGTGTCATTGAAGGAATTGAAGAGAAAGAAATCCAGGGGCAAACCCAGAAATATTATGTTATAAAAATACCAATGAATAAAATGCAAGTACTTATCCCGATTAAAAATATAATAAATTCACACATTCGTTTGGTTGCCGATAAGCGTTCCATGGAAGCTGTAATGGATATTTTCTATCATGGAGAATCTGATAGTTCATTAACATGGAAAGAAAGATTTAAAATAAATTCTGATAAAATGCGAACTGGTAAATTAAAAGAAGGTGCTGAAGTTGTACGTGATTTAATACGACTTCAAAATGAAAAAAATCTTAATTCTGGTGAAAAACAAATGTTAGATAATGCAAGGAAAATCCTGATTGGTGAATTAGGGTTAATTAAAGGAATAACTGAATTACAAGCAACTGATTTGTTAAAAATGAGCATCCCTAGCTAATTTATAGCTCATTTAGGCATGCTGACAAAGATTATTGCTAACTGCTCCGGGATCTACGCTTAAGTATCCCCACTATTATTTCAGTAAACTGGTATCAAATTAGTTCGTACTGTTACAACTTATTATTTCCTTATTATTAAGAGCAGATTTTTTTCTTTTAAGATAATACTTCTTTCCTCCAAAACCATTTATGAATAGACCAACATCCGGTGGAGGAATCTATGAAGTAGTCAATTAAGGGGAAGAATAAACGGAAATACTTAGATTAGATGCTTACAATGGAATGTTGATCATATGGAAAATGGATTTACAATTGAAGGAGGTGTATACCTGGTACTTAAATCTATACGGCTTGATCGAAGGGAGCATTTTCCTAAAACTAGCCGATTCTAACTAGCTCATGGGTAATTTGAGAATTAGGTTGTATTAATCTCCTAAATTCCCGATGGAATAAAGAAAGTATCACTCATGGTGTATCCCTTATTAGGTTTGGGATTGTTAGCATTCAGAAGATTTTAGTAAACAGGTGTAGAAATGCAATATTTATGTTTAAAAGATTGGGAAATGAACGGGAAGATATATTTTAAAAAAGATAAAAGCTACAAAGGTAGAGAGGCTAAGGTAGTTGGTGAAGGGCAAATAAAAATGATTGGTGAAAGCAATTTGAGAATAAAATTTCAAAAAGGCAATGAGTTTTTTAGTATATCCAAGTAAACTATAAATTTTGGAGCTGATCTTCTGAAATATGCTACCGATCACCATAAAAAGGCGGAAATTTTAAAAAGTGTCCGTACTAAAAACAACGCACCCGATAACGCGGTTCAGGGTAAACGCAATCTAGAAGTTCATAGTTTTTCCTCTATCACTAAGCTACTGTATCAAGTTAGACCTTTAAATACTTCCTTCGAATACATGTGAACCGTTTACCTGCTCGTGCGTTGAGCAGTTTTTTTTCATTTATATAAATAAATTATGGATAGATAAATGGTTCCATTTTAAAAATTCAAACACTATAATTAGCGACATACTGAGTGAGAAATCGAATTTGATTTCTCACTCTTATTTTTATTGTACTTCAACTAAACTTTATGGGCTTTTTTATAAGAAGGCTGTTTTCGCATAGAATGTTGTTTTTCGTACCTAGTCTAAAAACCCGAAATAATAATAGTATCGTGCTCTTTTCTTAAAAACTTCCTACGGTTTTCATCGGTAAACTGGAATCCCATTCTAATTTAGTTTCAACTAGCAACAAAGTTTAAGAAAAGAGCCTATAAGAAAGAGGAAATTTTGATGATCATATAGAATAAAATGGAAACTCTGATTAAATTACCGAAGAGGTGTCTAATTGAAAAAAACTATTCCTAAAAAAATACATATTATTGGTTCAGTGGGCAGTGGAAAGACAACGTTAGCAAAAGAATTATCATCAAAGTATAATGTTCCGTTTTATGAATTAGACAACATTGTTTGGGAAAGGCATAAATCTGGAGATATAAGAAGATCAGAAGAAGAAAGAAGGGGCTATTTGAATACCATTCTCAATTCAGAAGCTTGGATTATCGAAGGGATTCATAATGAGGAATGGGTAACTAATAGTTTTCATAATGCAGAATTGATCCTCTTTTTAGATACAAATTACTCAATAAGAATCTTACGAATTATAAAGAGATTTGCATTTCAAAAAATTGGATTAGAAAAATCAAATTATAAACCAACATTCAAAGTGTTTTTAAAGATGTTTAAGTGGAATAAGTATTTTGAAAATGTGGGGAAACCAGGTTTCTTTGAAAAAATTGAAGTATATAGTAACAAGCTTTTAGTGGTGAAAAATAGGAGAGAAATAAAAAACTACTTCCACTTTTAATTTCCAATCTATTATCGAAAATGAATCAAGGATAGGAACGGGACAGTTTTACGTAAGAAAATAATGTATAATATTGATATATTTAACAAACTAGGAGGATTACTATGTTTACTAACGCTGCGCCAGAGGGTGGGATTGCCCTTCTCATGTTTTTACCTATTATTCTATATTTAGCTCTAACTGCTTTTTGCATTTATTTCATAATTAAAGTGATTAAATTCATGAATGCAAAAACGAAATCAGACCAAGAAAGAAATCAAAAGATGGATGAATTAGTTAAGATCGTTAGTCAAGTTAAGAATATTGAATAATCATTCTTTTGACTCGGTTAGCTGTTAGGGACATAACTAAAATTAGGTAATTTACGTTAAAAATAAAAAACGACGGCAAAATCTATTTTTTGCCGTCGTTTTAGAATTAGTATATTACCAACCCGCAATTTCGCTTCTTGAAATTTCAATATCATTCAGCAAAAAAACGGGGTCCTTTTCACTTATAGTTCCTAAATCTTTATGTGTAATCGCAATTGTAAACGGTTTAAATGCAAATTCTTCCTGTAATAGAACCCCGGCGTGATCCTTTTTAAAGATTACCGCATGTTCAGATTGTTTATTTACTTTAAAGCAAAATATATATGCATCTAGCTCTTGATTATATAACCATGTATAATCATAGCTCTTCACTTGAAATGTAATTAAATAATTAAATTCTGGTATACATAAAAGAAGAATATTCTCACCATCTGGTCGACTTGCCCATCCGGCATCTTCTGGATAATATCCTGTTGAAACTTGTGGTATGTAATCCAAGTTTATTCATCCCCCCGTTTTAAAACATTCAATTCATTTTAACTCGTAGGGAGATATTTATACAACTAGATTTACTTAAGCAGTATCCAAAGTATTGATTTTCATGAAAGATATACGGAGTAACCAAAGAATGTGACACAATTTCAAAGAGTTTTTCCAACTTTATTTGTATTTAAAATGCCGGATATAGAAGAGGAATCTGATGTGAAAAAATAATTACATTGTTAATAATGTTTTTTCTGTGTTTGCTGATCGAATACAACAGCTGAAAGAGAAGAGAATGTAGACTTCCGAAGTGAGAGATTACCTTAATTTATATATCAACATTATAAAAGTCTAGAAAAAAAACAGACCCTTTTAAAAAGGGTCTGTTCTATTTAAAAGCAATATTATGCTTTTTGAACGTTAGCTGCTTGTGGTCCACGAGCGCCTTTTTCAACGTCGAAAGTTACTTTTTGACCTTCGTCTAATGATTTGAAACCTTCAGATTGGATAGCAGAGAAATGAACGAATACGTCTTCTCCACCTTCACGTTCGATAAATCCAAAACCTTTTTCTGCGTTAAACCATTTTACTGTACCTTGTTCCATAATATGTTGCCTCCTGAGAGCGTATCGCTCAATGTGTTACTACCCTTGCCCAAAGTGATCATTAAGACGAAAAGTTGAATACTTATACTATCCTTTACACCGAACAAAAATAATTCTTCTTTATCATAACAGAAGATAATTAGAAAAGCAAATAAAAATAAAAAATAGGTCTAATTTTAATTCATTTTAATTTTAAATAGTATTGAATTGCGTTAGATCCATAAGAACGGTGTTCAAGGCTGAAGGCGTTTAAAACGAGTTTTGTATCAAAATATGCCAAAAATATTTAAAGATTAATTAGCTCTCACTTCTCATTTTATAATATTCGTCATTTTTTACAGGAAAAAACCAACTTCTGGTCGAATATAATAGGGAGTGAGAGGGATGAACAGATGAATAATAAAGATAAATTAATGAAGAACTTTCAGAAAATGAATCAAGGAAATTTTTTTACAATTGAAATTCCAACAGTTACGGAGAAAGATAAAAGTACTATTGAAGAATGGGTAAAAGAATTAGAACATGAAGGGAAAATAAAAGTAAGAGAGTGCATTTCACGAGAAAACGCCGTTTATTTACATGGAATCATTAAGTATGCATCCGAGTAATGTGGATGCATTTTTTTTTTGGAGATAATAATGAAAAGAAATGAGCTTTTATAGGTAATAAAGCAATCCTGTATCGTTTTAAAGAGTTAAAACTTTACTTTGTGTGGCTATGGTCATATCATTATTTACGGAATTGCATTGGTTAAAAATATACGTACGATAATGTTGCCTAATAGAAACGAACATTTAAAAATTTACCGTACAAGAAGAAAAAGAGGATGAAAAACGTGGATTTAAACCTTTTAATTGCACCAGAACACTATAATATTGCCAACGAAATTGATCAACATTTTTCGGAAAAGGAAGCTTTAGTATGGGAAAATGAATTGGGTGAACAACAGACAGTAAAGTACTCTGAATTAATAAAGAGGGCTAATAAACTTGCTAATGGTTTAACAAGCTTAGGATTAAAGAAAGGTGACTGTATAGTCGTAATGACTACGCGTCTTATCGAATCATATGTGATTTATTTGGCATGTTTAAAAGCAGGCATCATCATTAGTCCATCATCAGAATTACTACGAGCTAAAGATTTAGTCTATCGTTTAAACCATTCAGAGGCAAAAGCGGTTATTACATATCATCAATTCGTTACGGAATTCGAAAATATAGAAGAAGCTACCCCTTATTTACAATTCAGGATAACTTTTGGTCAGGAAGTTCCTGGTTGGCTTTCAATGGAAAATTTAATTGATGTGGAGCCAGAGACGTTTACAACGGCAGATACGGTAAAAGATGATTATGCATTTCTTGCCTATACATCTGGAACAACGGGGATGCCAAAAGGGGTTGTCCACAGTCATGGTTGGGGATTTGCCCACCTAAGAATTGCGGCTTCAAAGTGGCTTAATATTGGTGAAGCAGATACCGTTTGGGCAACTGCTGCACCTGGATGGCAAAAATGGGTTTGGAGTCCACTTCTTTCTATATTAGGTTCCGGAGCAACTGGCTTTGTCTATAATGGAAAGTTCCAGCCACATAAATATTTGCAACTTCTTCAAGATAAAAAAATCAATGTTTTATGCTGCACACCAACTGAATATCGGATGATGGCAAAACTAGATGAAATTTCAACATTTGATCTTTCGCATTTACATACCGCTGTTTCCGCTGGTGAAGCGCTAAATAGGGAAGTTATTGATGTCTTTAAAAATCATTTTGACATCCAAATTCGGGATGGTTATGGTCAGACAGAAAGTACATTACTAATAGCAAATTTAAATGTGGATGTTTCAAAAATTGGCTCAATGGGTCAACCACTCCTTAAAGAATTTATTGAAATTGTAGATACCAATGGTGTTCCAGTTTCAGTGAATGAAGTTGGAACAATTGCAGTTAGAAAAGATTTCCCCGCACTCTTTGAACTATATTATAAAGATAGTGAAAAGACCGCTAACACCTACCATGGGAATTATTTTTTGACGGGGGATAGGGCTTCCAAAGACGAAGACAATTACTTTTGGTTTCAGGGTAGGAATGATGACGTCATTATCAGTTCTGGATACACGATCGGGCCATTTGAAGTGGAAGATGCATTAATGAAACATGAATCAGTCCAAGAATGCGCAGTTGTTGCTTACCCAGACCCAATAAGAGGGAATGTTGTAAAAGCATTTGTGGTAGTAAAGTCTGGTGTTGTTGGGACGGAAGAGTTGATTAATGATCTCAAACAATTTGTTAAAAAATTAACTGCTCCATATAAGTATCCAAGGATCATTCAGTTTGTCGAGTCGCTACCTAAAACGGATTCTGGAAAAATTCGCCGTATAGAATTGCGAAATTCGTAAAGTAAGTGACGGTAATAGCTAAAAAATCCAAGCCAAAGCATTCTGACTTGGATTTTTTAGCTTATAAGAAGGTTTATTTTTGTTAACGCATTAAAGTAAAGTATCGTTAATAAATAATCATCACTTAAATCGCATAAAAACAACTAGGCAATTGCCAGCGAAATTAGGAGTAGTAAATACTAGCTCTGCATGGATATTTTGAGTGAGAAAAGGTACAATTTAATATGATTAAGATAATTTAAGATAGAATATAGTAGGTGGGAAAAGTATGATAGCGAGGACAGAAGAGGATTTTAATGGTTTGAAAGAAATTGGCAAAATCGTCGCATCGATTAGAAATGAATTGGTACAAAGAACGGTACCAGGTATAACAACTAAGGAACTTGATGATCTAGCTGGTGAGTTATTTGAGAAGTCTGGTTCAATCTCAGCCCCAAAAGGTGAATATGATTTTCCAGGCTATACCTGCATAAGTGTCAATGAAGAAGTAGCGCATGGTATTCCAGGTCCTCGGGTTATTAAAGAAGGGGATCTCGTTAATATAGATGTTTCAGGATCCAAGAACGGTTATTTTGCTGATACAGGGATCTCGATTGTAGTAGGTAAAGGCGAAGAAGTTTTAACTAAAATTTGCGAGGTTGCTAAAGAAGCATTTGATGCAGGTATTAAGAAAGCAAACCCGGGTTCCAAAATAAATGGAATCGGAAAAGTGGTTTACCAAACTGCAAGACAGCATGGATTAACAGTTATCAAAAACCTTACAGGGCATGGAATTGGACGTTCAATCCACGAAAAACCTAATTATATTTACAATTATTATGAGCGCTCAGATAATGGATTGCTACAAGAAGGCATGGTTATCGCAGTTGAGCCATTTATTTCAACCAAAGATGAAGAAGTAATTGAACAAGGTGACGGTTGGACCTATGTAACAGAAAACAGTTATGTAGCACAGTACGAACACACGATGATCATTACTAAAAATGGGCCGATTATTTTAACGCTATAAACAAGCAAATTATTTTTATTAAGGAATATGGAAATTACTTGTAAGCAAAAGCAAATAATTATTGTTGGGTAAGGCAAGGCCATGGCGGTCTTGTCTTATTTTTGTTTGTTTCAAGTACATTTCTCGCTTATTTTCGCAAAAATTGTTGTTCATCATTTCATCCCTTCGTGGTTCGACACTTAAATTAGAATATAAAAGTAAAATAATCCTAGTTTTCAGTGGAAAATTTATTTTATCAGCGAAAATAAATGAGATATCAGCGAAAAAATGGTTTTATCAGCGAAAAAATAGTTTTATCAGCGAAAACAATAGAGATATAGGCGAAAAATCGATTATATCAGCGGAATGAGATATGCTTTCATTTACGAATTAGAAAATGGGCCAATAATCGTTTACTTTAATTCCCATCACAAGCTTTTTTTAATTACAAAATTAGTTATTAAAGTTACAAAATCTATGAAAATGCTTACAAAGGAAATAAAATGAAAGTATAAAAAACAGGGTGTAATGATTATCAAAAATGTCGATATCTACAATGACTTTACATCCTTTGATCTGTATTTAAGAAAGTATTTAACAAAGAGGAGAGATTCGTTATGTCAAACTTACGGGATGAAGCATTAAAGATGCATAAAGACCATCAAGGAAAGCTTGGTGTCTATTCAAAGGTTCAAGTAGGTAATGCCAAGGATTTAAGTCTTGCGTATTCTCCAGGTGTAGCTGAGCCTTGTATGGAAATCTACAAGGATGATAATAAAGTATATGATTATACTGCAAAAGGGAATCTCGTTGCCATTGTTTCAGACGGAACGGCTGTACTTGGTCTAGGAAATATTGGTCCGAAAGCTGCTATGCCAGTTATGGAAGGTAAAGCTGTGTTATTCAAAACATTTGCAGATGTAGATGCATTCCCAATTTGTTTAGGGACAACCGATCCAGATAAAATTGTCGAAACTGTCAAGTTTTTAGAGCCAACCTTTGGCGGTGTAAACTTAGAAGATATCTCAGCACCTCGATGTTTTGAAATTGAAGATCGATTACGAAAAGCTTGTGATATTCCTGTTTTCCATGATGATCAACACGGGACGGCAATTGTAACTGCTGCTGGGCTAATCAATGCTCTTAAACTAGCAAACAAAGATATCAAAGATATTCGTGTTGTCGCAAATGGTGCTGGTTCAGCAGGCGTGGCAATTGTTAAACTCTTGCTTCATATGGGTGTAAAAGATGTGATTTTGTGTGATACAAAAGGAATTATTTATGAAGGTCGTCCTTACGGAATGAATAAATTCAAAGATGAGATGGCTCTTATTACTAACAAAGAACAGAAACAAGGAACAGTTGAGGATGCGCTTGTTTTCGCTGACGTTTTTGTTGGAGTATCTGCTGCAGGTGTCGTTACGAAGGAAATGGTTCGTTCCATGAATCGCGATCCAATTATTTTTGCTATGGCCAATCCAGAACCGGAGATTATGCCGGAAGACGCAAAAGAAGCGGGAGCACTAGTAGTTGGAACGGGACGCTCCGATTTTCCAAATCAGGTCAATAACGTACTTGCATTCCCAGGAATTTTCCGCGGAGCATTAGATGTTCATGCAAAAGAAATTAATGAAGAAATGAAACTTGCGGCGGTACTTGCAATTGCCGGGCTAATTTCAAACGAAGAACTTCATGCTGATTATGTCATTCCAGATCCATTTGATCGTAGAGTAGCAGCACATGTGGCAGCTGCTGTTGCTAAAGCGGCAATGGAAACGGGTGTTTCACAGAAAAATGTTAGTGTTGATGAAATCAAAGAACGACTATTAACGTTAGTGGATGAAAAAAAGCCAGCTCTCATATAGAACTGGCATAATGTATAGGGAATCTGAACAATGCCTAGTTATTGATTGGTAGAGCCTGATCAAACGAAGCAGTCAACTCACAGTTAATTAATAAAGGTTAAAATTAGCTGATTTTTACTGAATATAATTGATGAGAGACTGGCTCTTTGTTTTTGGGTCAGTCTTTTTTTAAAAAATTAAATAATTGAAACGATTTTAACTGTAGTAAAATGGAATTTGTATAGAATATCTAGGGGTTTTGGTAGTGGGGGGATTTAAGTTGGCTATTGCGCTGACTATGTTTGTGATGGGAATTTTATTAGGATTTGTTGGAGCTGGAGGCTCAGGCTTTATTATTGCTATTTTAACCGTTCTGTTTGGGGTTCCGATACATACTGCCCTAGGGACTTCGCTTGCAGCAATGGTATTTACGACCATGTCAGGTGCATACAGCCACTTTCGGCAGGGAAATATTTCTGTTAAAACAGGCTTGATAGTAGGTGGATTTGGTTCTGGTGCTGCCTATCTAGGTTCAATACTAGCAGGATTGATTCCAGTGCATTCTTTGCATTGGTTAACAGCAAGTATGTTATTCCTATCTGCTGTTTTATTAGTTGTCCGCTTATTTATCGCACAAAAAATAATGATAAAAAAATCAAAAGATGTACCAAGTAATATTGTTCTAATTAAAAAGGCAGCGCTTGTAGGGATAAGTACTGGAATGTTGTCTGGTACTTTTGGGATTGGTGCAGCCCCGTTTATTCAAATCGGACTACTTACTATATTGGGATTATCTATCAGACAATCAGTAGGGACAACGATGCTTGTTATTTTGCCAATTGCTTTAGCGGGCGGAATCGGATTTTACTTCCAGGGGTATTTAAACTTTACATTGTTAGTACAAGTGTTGGCAGGAACCATGATTGGTTCATATGTCGGTGCAAAATTTACAAATCTTGTTCCACAAAGTATCCTGAAAAGTGCAATGGTTCTAACGCCAATTATGGCAGGGTTAATCCTGCTTATAAGGTAAAGGTAGATCAGATGTAGGAAATACCGATTTATCTATGTATCCTCTGTTTGTGTGAAAAAATGATCAGTATAATCAGTAATAATGCCCGCAAGCCCCAGCATCCATGTTTGGGGGAGAGGGCATTTTCTTTTTGAGCTTATAAGAAAGTATATCTTTGTTAACGCACTAAAGTAAGTAACTATTGTTGATAAATAATCAGCACTCTAATCGCATAAGTGCAACTAGGCAATCGCCGGCGCTAAGGCTTGGCGCTAGCCAAGTTTTCTTTAGTTAATCAGAATTTATATCCATAAATTCTGCTAGCGCATAAGTGCAACTACGCCCAATCATCGCCCTTAGGGGCTCGCCAATCGGCGAGTTTTCTTTATGGGGAAAGCTATGAAATGAAAGAGTAAGGAATTTTCGATAAGTTGAAGTAGAATAGTAAATGAGCATAATTACATCCAGATGGAACTAGTTTGGGGGAGAATCATGAAAAAAGGAAGATGGAGTTTACAATTAATCATTATTATTTTTGTATGTATTGTCGTAGCTGTTTCTCTTCTCATAACAGATTTACTGATTAGTAAAAGGGTAGCTTCAAGTGTTGAAGGGAATCAGGCTGAAAAGGCGAGGAATGTGGCTAGGATGGTGGCGCATAGCCCGCTTATTATTGAAGCAATGAGCGGTAAACGAGATGAATCAGATATCCAGCAGTACGCAAATGAAATGAGGGTTCTTACAAACGTCTATTTTGTTGTTGTGATGGATATGAAAGGGATACGCAAATCCCATCCAGACAGTAAAAAAATTGGACAACGATTTATTGGTGGTGATGAAGGACCTGTCCTAAAAGGAAAAGAGCATGTTTCTTATTCAAAGGGGTCTCTTGGACCTTCATTGCGTTCTTTTACTCCCATTAAGGATAAAGAGGGAAAGCAGATTGGTGCGGTTGCAGTTGGGATTTCTCTAGATAATGTCGAAAAGGCCGTCAATAAGAGCCGGACGGGTATTTTTATAGGTACGTTAATAGGAATTTTAATCGGTGTATTAGGGGCCGTTATTTTAGCTAGATATATTAAAAAAGTACTACTTGGGTTGGAGCCATTTGCGATTGCCAAACTTTTAGAGGAGCGAAGTGCTATGTTACAATCGGTGCGAGAGGGCATTGTCGCTGTTGACCAAAAATCAAGGATTACTCTTGTTAATAGAGCCGCCCAGCGGTTGTTCCAAAAGGCAGGTTTGAATGAAGCCCCGATTGGCTTAAATATCGGTGAATATATGCCTACAGCTCGGTTAAGCACTGATGTAAATGCAAAGAACGTCGAAATAGATGAAGAACATAATTTAAATGGGATTACCATTCTAGTTAATCGGGTACCTGTGATAGTCGGAAATAAAGCAGTTGGAGTGATTGCAACATTTCGAGATAAAACTGAAATACAACTGTTAGCGGAGCAATTAAGTGGTGTTCGTCTCTATGCTGACGCACTTCGAGCACAGGCGCATGAGTTTATGAATAAGCTCCATGTCATTTTAGGGATGGTACATATGGGGCATTATGATAAACTTACTGAATACATCAATGAAACTGTTGACCATCGAAAAAACGAAATTGGGTTTGTAACAAGAAAAATACAAGATCCTGTGTTAGCAGGTTTTTTAATTGGGAAGTTGAGTTATGCGAGGGAATCAGGTGTAGAACTATATGTTTCCTGTGACCATCCTTTACCGCAACCCGAGAATTCCAATATTACGCATGAGTTAATTACGGTGATTGGTAATTTAATAGATAACGCGATCGAAGCTGTAACCAATTATTCTGTCAAGAGAGTTGACGTTGTATTTGATTATGGAGATGAAATTTTAACGATAGAGGTAAAAGATACAGGAGCGGGGATGAGTGTAGATTTACAAAATGAAATATTTGAAAAAGGGTTCTCAACAAAAGGAGAAAATAGGGGACTTGGAATGTATTTAATTACGCAAGCAATTGAAAAGGTAGAAGGGGAATTGATTATTTCGTCAAAACCTGGAAAGGGAACGGTATTTGCAGTGTATATCCCATATAAAGCGGAGGGAGGAGAAATATGATCCGAGTAATGATTGTTGAAGACGATCCAATGGTAGCTGAATTTAATAAACGCTATCTTGAGAAAGTTAATGGATTTAAGTTAATGGCGACAGCGTCTACAGTGGATGAGGCTATTAGGGTTATTGAAAAACAGGATATGGATCTCATTTTGTTGGATATTTTCATGCCCGGCAAAAATGGGTTAGAGATGTTAACATACCTTCGTAAAAATGAAAGAGAAACAGATGTTATTATTATTTCAGCAGCCTCCGACATGGATAGAATAAAAAAAGCTTTAAGATATGGAGCGGTAGACTATTTAATTAAGCCATTTGAATTTGAACGATTAAACATGGCCTTGGTTGCATATCAAGGAAAAACAAAGTTTATTCAAAGTCAGGAAATGTTTAGCCAAAAAGAGCTTGATCATCAAATTTTTCGACGAGAGGAAAAACATATTCTAGAAGACCTCCCAAAGGGTTTAACTAAAGATACCTTGAAACAAATTTGGGAAGCAATTCAAGAATTGAAGGAAGCCCCGTTTTCAACAGAGGATGTAGTAAAAATTGTTGGAATTTCAAGAGTATCTGTAAGGAAGTATTTAAAGTATTTAAAGGATATGGGGATTCTTGATGTAAAAGTGATTTATGGAACAGTCGGAAGGCCAGTTTACCAGCATGAATTTAATAAATTTAATGAACATCTAATAAAAAAATTTTTGTAAGCAGTTTCATTACCTGCTTACTTTTTTTAATTTCCAAAATGATTATTAAACTTACATAAACTATGAAAGCGGTTTAATTACAAATATGATTGGATTATAAATAGATGGGGGAGATGAAATCATGGAACTAGTAAAAAAATTGGAACCGCTTACTGATGAGACAGAGGAAAAAGAAAGAAAAAAAGGCTTTTTCGCAAAGTTTGGGAATATAAAAGTAGGGGTTGTCCCACTACCACTATATTTAATTATTGTGGCTGTAATATATGCTGCATCTGTGTATAACAAGCTTCCGGCAGACATGATCGGTGGCTTTGCAGTTATTATTGTAATGGGGATTTTACTTGGGGACGTTGGGATGAGAATCCCAGTATTAAAGGATATCGGCGGTCCAGCCATTTTATCACTATTAGTTCCTTCTATTCTAGTATTTTATAATTTGATTAACCCTGCTGGGTTGGCAGCGGTTACTATGCTGATGAAAACATCTAACTTCCTTTATCTATATATTTCAACTTTAGTAGTCGGAAGTATTCTTGGAATGAACCGTAAAGTATTAATTCAAGGATTTACACGTATGTTTGTTCCACTTATTGTCGGAACAATTGCATCCGTAGTTGTAGGGGTCCTAGTTGGTTTGCTTTTTGGATATAGCATGAAACATACCTTATTTTATATAATTGTTCCCATAATCGGAGGGGGTATTGGTGAGGGAATTTTGCCACTATCATTAGGGTATGCTGAAATTGCAGGGAAAACTGCCGAATCATTTGTTGGCCAATTGATTCCAGCGGCCGTTATTGGTAATATCGTTGCAATCATTTGTGCAGGTATGCTGCAACGCCTGGGAGAGAAAAAACCGGAACTTACTGGAAATGGAGTTTTGGTAAAAACAAAAGGTGGGGACGGAATTACAGAAGAATCCACGATCAATAAGCCTGTTAATTTCCAACTGATGGGTGCTGGACTTCTAATCGCTTGTAGTTTCTTTATCCTAGGTCTGCTTGGCAACAAGTTTCTTGGAATTCCCGGTCCTGTTTTAATGATTATTGCAGCAGCACTAGTTAAAAGTGTAAAAGTAATGCCAGCTAAAATGGAAGAGGGAGCCCATCACCTATATAAATTTGTATCTACAAGTTTGACATGGCCGTTGATGGTTGGTTTAGGAATGCTTTATATTCCTCTTAAGGATGTCGTGAAAATTGTTACCCCGGCATATGTTATCATTTGTGCAGCTGTTGTAGTAGCAATGGTAGGTTCTGGGTATCTAGTTGGAAAGCTGATGAAAATGTATCCAGTTGACTCAGCAATTGTTACAGGTTGTCATAGTGGTTTAGGTGGAACTGGTGACGTTGCCATTCTTTCTGCTTCAAACAGGATGTCATTGATGCCATTTGCACAGGTTTCCACTAGAATTGGCGGAGCATCGACAGTAATCTTGGCTATATTATTAATGAAACTACTAAGTTAAAAATAGACTACATTGCTAGACTTGTTCCCGCTGCGGGCATGGATCTCATCATTAAGGGTTTACCTCAGAGGTACAAATAATTAAAAATCATAGAAATGCACACTTTATTTCATCTATGAAATGAAGTGTGCATTTTTACTGTTAAATCAAGGGTTCATCTGTTTATTACTCGAAAGACCGTTCTAATTCCTCAATAAGTGTACCAACATAGGATACTGCTTTACGGATGGTATCTGGCTTTGTCATATCTACTCCAGCATGTTTTATTAGATCCAGGGGCTTCATCGTTCCGCCAGAACGCAGCACTTCAAGCCATCTGTCAACGGCCGGCTGCCCTTCTTCCTGAATCATTTGAGCAACAGCAGTGGATACAGTCAATCCGGCTGAGTAGGTGTAAGGATATAAACCCATATAATAATGTGGCTGCCGCATCCAGGTTAGTGTTGCACCTTCATCTATTTCTACTGTATCTCCCCAGAACTCAGAAAGAACGGCCCCTGTTACTTCAGATAGTTTCGTTGCTGTCAAAGCAGTTCCACTTTCTGCAAGTGCATATACTCTACGCTGATATTCGCCTTCAAGCAAGTGTGTAACAAAATTATGATAATACGTTCCTAGTAACTGCAAAATGACCCAACGGCGCATTTGCAGATCGCTCGTTTCCGCAAGCAAATATTGACCTAATAATAATTCATTCATGGTAGAAGGTGCTTCTACAAAATAGGTGGAAGGGCTGACATTCATGACACGTTGGTTTTTATTAGCTAAAAAGAAATGTCCGGCATGACCGAATTCATGTGCCAAGGTAAAAGCTGCGCGCATATTATCCTGCCAAGTTGTTAGAATGTAAGGATGAGCACCATATGGGCTAGCACAGAAGGCCCCAGTTGACTTCCCGATATTATCTGCAAGATCAACCCATCTTTCTTTAAAACCTTTTTCGATGATCGCGCTGTACTCAGGTCCCATCACTTTCAAAGCTTCAAGGATTAGTTTACTCGCTTCTTCATACGTGGTTTTTGGATTGAAATCAGAATCTAAGGGCGCCTTCAAATCACAGAAAAGAAGCTGATCAAGACCTAAAACCTGCTTTTTTAATTGGGCAAAGCGCCGCATAAATGGTGCTAATTCTTTAAAAATAATATTCAACTGATTATTGTACATTTCGAGAGTTACCTGCTGCTGTTCTAAAAGCATATGGGTGACAGACTCATATTTCCGCATCCGGGACATGGTTACTTGCTTTATGATCTCTGTTGCATAGGTAGTTGCAAATGTATTTTTATATTGCTTTAACGTAGAAACGAACGAATTATACGCTTTTCGGCGTTCAGCTGTATCGGCAGAAAACTCGTAACGATTCTCAAATAGAGCAAATGAGACAGGTAGCTCGTTTCCTTCCTCATCATTGATTGGAGAAAATTGCATATCAGCTAATTTTGACATTTGATAGATTTGATATGGAGCGTCTTGTAATTCACCTAAAGCAGCTAACGCTTCTTCTGTATCTGGTGAAAGTTTATGTTTTTTTGTTTCAATAAGTTTTCGTAAATCATTTTGGAATGGCTCCAAACTTGCATCTTCCTGTAGGTATTTTTCAATCGTTCCATCCTTAAGAGCAAGGATTTCAGACGAAATAAACGATAATGCTGCGTTCAATTTTGTATATAAGGCAGAGGATTTAGCGGAATTTGACTGATTCACTGGATCCGTTCCATCCGTTGATTGTTTTAGCTCTACATAAGTTAACGCCTTAATTACTTTTAAAGTTAGCTGTTCCTGAGCACTTAAACAATCTAATAAGGCTTTTGAGCCGGTATGTAATGTCCCTTTAAATTGATCAAACCTCGCTAGTTCCTTTTCAATGACTAAAAGCTCGGCTTCCCAGGATTGATCAGAAACAAACAAATCATCCAGATTCCAGGTCAATTCCTCTGGGACTTCAGAACGTAATAGACGTTTTTCACTTATTTTAACCATTCAAATTCTCCTCCTATGGGTAATCTTTCGTATTACTAAATTTTATCACATTAATTTGAAAATTAAGACAATCGTTTTAGGAAAATTTAAAACTTTATTTGGTACTAAATTTAGGATCATAAAATTCACTGATTAGAATCATATAAATGTTTATTTATTGAACATTAATTTTGAATAAATTGTTATTTTTTTTAGAAATAATTGACAGTAAAACTAATTTACGACATTATTGAGTCGTGAATACGATTGCAATTGGATTTGTTCCCGTAAACCAGTAATTTTGATTATCACTTTTTATTGGATTTGTTGAAAACTCAGTTGATTAATGACCATTTCAGCCATGTTTTGTATGGTCAATACTATTTTTACCATAGCACTTTTAAAAACAATGAATACGTATTCATAAAAGCCCCTTAGGGCGATGATAAGGGTTAGTTGCTCTTATGCACGAGCAGAATTTATAGTTATAAATTCTGATTAGCTTAAAAAAATGCGTAATCTGCTTTGATTAAAAAATGTACATCTTTTCTGGTTACAAAAAAATAAAATTGTATAAAGAGGAGAGTTACTTTATGTCCAACTTACGAGAAGAAGCGTTAAAAATGCACAGGGAACATCAAGGAAAACTTGGGGTCTATTCAAAGGTTCAAGTTTCTGATGGTAAGGATTTAAGTCTTGCATATTCTCCGGGAGTAGCTGAACCTTGCATGGAAATATACATGGATGATAGTAAAGTATATGAATACACCGCGAAAGGGAATCTCGTTGCCATAGTTTCAGATGGAACTGCTGTCCTTGGTCTTGGTAATATTGGCCCGAAAGCTGCGATGCCGGTTATGGAAGGCAAGGCAGTGTTATTCAAATCATTTGCTGATGTGGATGCATTCCCGATTTGTTTAGGTACAACTGAACCAGATAAAATTGTCGAGACTGTTAAGCTATTACAACCGACTTTTGGTGGAGTGAACTTGGAAGACATCGCGGCCCCTCGATGCTTTGAAATTGAAGATAGATTACGAAAAGCCTGTGATATTCCTGTTTTCCATGATGATCAACATGGTACTGCGATTGTGACCGCGGCTGGATTGATCAATGCTCTTAAACTAGCAAACAAAGATATCAAAGATATTCATGTCGTCGTAAACGGTGCAGGTGCAGCAGGTGTGGCAATTGTTAAACTCTTACTTCATATGGGTGTAAAAGATGTAATTTTATGTGATACAAAAGGAATTATTTATAAGGGCCGTCCTGACGGAATGAATAAATTCAAAGATGAGATGTCTCGTATCACGAACAGGGAACAAAAGCAGGGAACTGTGGGAGATGCACTTGCTTTCGCAGATGTTTTTGTTGGTGTTTCTGCTGCAGGTGTCGTTACGAAAGAGATGGTTCGTTCTATGAATCAAGATCCGATTATTTTTGCGATGGCAAATCCAGAACCAGAAATTATGCCAGAAATAGCAAAAGAAGCGGGAGCACTAGTAGTTGGGACAGGACGTTCTGATTTTCCAAATCAAGTTAATAATGTACTTGCATTCCCGGGTATTTTTCGCGGAGCATTAGATGTTCATGCTAGAGAAATAAATGAGGAAATGAAGCTTGCGGCTGTTCTTGCAATTGCAGGTTTAATTTCAAATGAAGAACTGCATGCTGATTATGTCATTCCAGATCCATTTGACCGTAGGGTAGCGGCACATGTGGCAGCCGCTGTTGCAAATGCAGCATTAGAATCGGGTGTCTCACGGAAAATTGTAAATGTTGAAGAAATCAAGAAGCGCCTACTAACATTAGTTGACGAAAAAAAGCCAAATCTAGTATAGACGCAGAAAAATGAAACGATAACTTACCTAATGCAAATTATTGAAAGACTGTTTACCACTCATTAAAAAATTGCGAGTGGCAAACAGTCTTTTAAAATTGTTCCGTTTGAAGTTAGTACTGAACATGATTTTACTAATCTTTTGGAAGCGATATGAGGAAATTTTTTATGTAAGCAGAGCAATAAATGCGAAATGAATTAATTGGATGAAAAGTGCAGTCTAGGCGCTTAGGTTGGCTAATGATATGGTATAATCATGGCAAATCTATGCATGGGGGTAATTTCATGCAAAAAAATGTTACGGCTTCTGATGTCGCTAAATACTTAGGGATGTCTCAATCTACCGTTTCACGTGTCTTTACACCAGGGGCGAATGTATCGGAAGAAACTCGAAAAAAGGTACTTATTGCCGCGAAAGAACTGGGATATCGACCCAATGCTTTGGCAAGAAGTTTAATAACCAAAAAGAGTAATATTATTGGCATTGTGATGGGAGATATCAAAAACCCGTTCTATCCTGATGTATTGAGTAAGTTTTCAAGAGAATTAAATAGAAATGGCTACCAACTCTTATTCGTCAATGCACAGCAAGATCATATTCACAGTGATGATGTGCATCAATTTATTGAATACAATGTTGAAGGTGTTGTAGTGACAGATACTAACTTAACGTCTTCAGTACTTACCTATTTTAAAGATAATAATTTACCAGTTGTAATGTTTAATCGCTATAACGAGAATCTTACTTTCCATGCTGTTGTCTGCGATAATGTTGATGGTGGCTATCAAATTGGAAAATATTTGGTTGATAAAGGTCATTACCGTCTTGCTTTTATTTCTGGTAGTCCATATATATCCACTAGTTTGGAGCGGGAAAAAGGGTTTCGTAAAGCTTTAGAGGAGAGCGGATACAATCTTATCACGGAAAATGGAGATTATACATATGAAGGTGCATATCGGGCGGCCCTTCGCCTTCTAAAAAGTGTATATCCTCCGGATGCAATTTTTTGCGCGAATGATATTATGGCACTTGGTGCGATAGATGCCGCAAAGGAAATTGGTTTAAGAATACCAGAGGATGTATCAATAGTTGGATTTGACGGTATTGATCAAGCATCATGGTCAGCTTATTCATTAACTACCTGGAAACAACCTGTAAACCAGATGATTGAAACGACGATAGATTTGCTATTAAGGGCTATTGAACAAAATGAACACAATGGGCCATTCTTATACAAATCGATCAAAGGCACCCTAGTAGAAAGAAAGTCAGTAATGAATCGGAAAAGCTAGCTCGTATTTGAGAGAGCGCTGAAAAATTTTCTTTTTCTAACCACAAAAGAGCCTTTTATTAAGGCTCTTTTCGTAAACTTTGTTGCTATTTTCAAACTTTATCGCGCAATAATTATGAAAATAATACTCTTTGGATATAGGAAAAGAGCACGAACCCATATTTAATATGGGAATTAGCCTATATACGAAAAACAACAATCTATGCGAAAACAGCCTTTATTAAAAAGCCAATACCTATTTATTCTCGGGATGTTTATATTTTTTCAAGGATAGTAACATGTAATCGAGGTGGCAAATGAATAAAACAATTGGAATACTCGCGCATGTTGATGCAGGCAAAACGACATTTGCGGAGCAGCTTCTTTTCCATACAAAAACAATTAGACAAAGAGGTCGTGTTGACCATAAGGATGCTTTTTTAGATAGTCATATGATTGAGAGACAAAGAGGAATTACGGTTTTTGCGGATCAAGCTATTTTCTCATTTAATGAATCCACTTATTACTTGATTGATACACCCGGACATATCGATTTTTCCCCGGAAATGGAGCGTGCACTTCAAGTAATGGATTTTGCAATAGTGATCATTAGTGCTGTTGAGGGAGTCGAGGGGCATACAGAAACTGTTTGGCAACTTCTCCAAAAGCATAGCGTTCCGACGTTTTTCTTTATTAATAAAATGGATCGTGTTGGCGCTGATGTAGATCGTGTCATGGAAGAAATTAGGACAAATTTAACAGAGGATGTTTGTGATATTACAACAAGTATGAAACAAGGGGAAATGAATGAGGAATTGCTTGAATTTGTTGCTGAGAGAAATGAACTCCTTTTGGAAAAATATATGGAAACTGGATATCATCAACATTTGTGGCTAGAAACGATGAAAGAAATGATTAAGCGAAATCAACTTTTTCCATGTGTAAATGGATCAGCATTACAAGATAGCGGTATTGAATTTTTTCTAGAGCAACTAGATCTTTTAACCAAAACGAACTACTCCAGCGAGGAACCCTTTGCGGGCAGGGTTTATAAAATTCGTTATGACGAAAAAGGTTCAAGGCTTACTTATATCAAATGCTTGCAAGGTAACTTAAAGGTTCGTGATGAAATTCGATATGGTCAATCCTGCGAAAAAATTACCCAAATACGCTTATATAATGGAAGTAAATTTAAAACCGTTGATCAGGTTGTGGCGGGGGATATTTTTGCTGTAATGGGACTTTCGGAGGCTTCGGCTGGGGATGGTTTAGGATTATTAACGGATAAAGCGATTTTTGAAATGGCCTCGACGCTTAAATCCAAAGTGATTTTTGAACCATCACTCAATGTGAAAGAGATTTTAGGCTACTTTAAAATATTGGATGCGGAAGATCCTTCGTTAAATGTAATGTGGGAAGAACGTTTGCAGGAAATTCATATCCACGTAATGGGGATCATACAGCTTGAAGTATTGGAACAGATCGTCAGAGAGCGATTTCATGTTGATGTTACATTTGGTGATCCCGAAATTTTGTATAAAGAAACAATCAGTTCTGTAGTCAATGGATATGGTCATTTCGAACCCTTAGGGCATTATGCCGAAGTCCACCTAAAATTAGAGCCTGCTGACAAAAATAGTGGTATCACGTTTGAAAACAAATGCCATTCAGATGACTTGTCAATCGGCAATCAGAACGTAATTCGCCAGCATCTTTTTGAGAAGGAACATCACGGAATCTTGACGGGTTCTCCACTTACAGATATTCAGGTCACATTATCAACCGGTCGGGCTCATAATAAACATACTTCTGGCGGTGATTTTAGAGAGGCTACCTTCAGAGCTATAAGACAAGGTTTAGAAAAAGCAACGAACGTATTACTTGAACCGTTTTATCATTTTAAAATGAAAATTGAATTAGATCATATGGGTAAAATTTTAACCGATATTCAAAATGCACATGGTAGCTTTGAACCACCAATTACAGATGGAAATAAAACGACTTTAACAGGGAAAGTACCTGTCGCAACCTTTATGAATTATAGTACTGAGTTTGCTTCGATCACACAGGGGAAAGGAATAATGAATTTAGTAGTTGGTGGGTATTACCCATGTCACAATCAAGCACAAGTGATCGAGAAAATTGGTTACAATAAAAATGCTGATCCAGACTATACTTCTTCCTCGATTTTTTGTTCGAAAGGTCAAGGTTATTCTGTTCCTTGGGATGAGGCAGAGAAGGAAATGCATAGTTTGTGATAAAGAAAACTCGCCGATTGGCAAGCCCCTAAGGGCGAAGACAGAGGCGTAGTTGCACTTATGTGCTAGCAGAATTTATGGAAATAAATTCTGATTAACTAAAGAAAACTCGCCGATTGGCGAGCCCCTAAGGGCGAAGACAGAGGCGTAGTTGCACTTATGCGATTTGAGTGCTGATTCATTTATCAACGATAGTTACTTACTTTAGTGCGTTAACAAAGATTTACTTACTTATAAGATAATAAATTGACGAGCGCAATAAGTGCGCTCGTCAATTTGCTAACGACGGTGTTGAATAAGGTCAATAGTACCTAAGACGATGTGTGCTAATCCAAATCCAAATACAGTATTAGCGACCATTTTATTTGCTCCACGATTTTGTTTCAGTATATACCCTGTTGCAGTAACGGCTGTGCCCAGTGCAGTTGGAATCAAACCTTCACGAATGTTCATTCAGTCCTACCTCCCATTGTAGTTAGCGGCATTAAGCATTCTAATTGAACGCTTTATTAGTATTTACAAACGGGATAAAATCATGTCCTTTTAAATTCAACTGAGCAAAGTAACAATTAATACATAATTATCCTGAAGATGTAATTTAATTATATAAAAACTCTTTCCACTTCTATTGGTGTAAGAGCATTCGTTGAATTAATGTAAATAAACGCATCATATCGTTCTGCCATACTGGATGGAACATAGTTTCCGTAATGTTCATATTGCGGGTTATACACAACGCCAATGGCGCGGTGGCCAATCCTCTGACTAAAGATATGCTGATTTTTTTCGTTGAAAATAAGGATTTTATCATGCGAACCTGCCTTGTGCATCATATCCTCAATGCTACCTTCTTGAGCAGGTGGGGTAATCATTCTTTCGAAGTTTGCACCCCATTTATCTGCTGCAATAACGGTTCCACGATGTGTACCAAATCCGACAATAAATATATTTTCTTGTCCTTCCTGTTTCCTTAAAAGTTGACCAACATTTACGATGCCTTCATCAGCCATATTTGTTGCTCTCGCATCGCCAACATGTGTGTTGTGTTCCCAGATGATCCCTTTTGAGTTCTCGCCCAGATATGCACTTATTTTATTGATAACCTCAACCATATGTCTGTCTCGCATATTCCAAGATTCATTATCATGGACAACCATTGTTCTGTAGTAATTTTCAGCATTTGCTGTAATTATTGCATTCACTTCAAGTTCTAATTTACTTTCTTCAGTGTCTAGATATTTATTTTTATTTAAACATATTTCAGTTAAAAGCTTTGTTACCTCATCCTTGCAACCCTCTGAATAGAAGGAGGCAGATATACCGTACTTTTCAGGTTGACGATTAAATGGTTCAAAGCATGCAAACATTTTTTTTGCTGTTTCAATATCAGGAGAGTTTATTTTTTCCAAATACTTGATGATTTCATCCATGGACTCCCATAAACTATAAACATCTATCCCGTAAAAGCCGACTTGACCCTCTTTCGACTGATGTTGATTGTATATCTTTAACCACTCAATGAAATCAATTATTTCCTCATTAGCCCACATCCAGGTTGGCCAACGGGAAAAAGATGATAAAACCTCCCTAGCACTTGTATGTAATTGATCAAATCCTTTTATGTACCTATTTACCTGAAGACAAGCAGGCCAGTCGCCTTCGACTGCTAAAAAGGTATAACCTTTATCAGCAATAAGTTTTTTTGAAAGTTCAACTCGGATTTTATAGTATTCAGAGGTCCCATGTGATGATTCACCTAACAATACGTATTTTGCATGACGGATCTCATGAATTAAAAAATCCAAATCATTTGGACCGTTTAATATAATTGCATCATTTTTAATAGCTTGAATTAGAATATCACTCATGTTATTCCCTCACATTGTTTATATTCTGCCCCATTTAGCTTTCACCGAAAATTACCCTTGCAATCGTGATAATAAATTCCAATTAAATTTTAATAAAAGGCTATTTTTCGTAATTAAAACAAAAGTACATTTTAAATCGAAATCCTACTATCTTTCATCTTAAAATTTTTCTAATGGAGAATAATATTATAAAAATAATTAAACCTATGATGGAAAGGGCAGGTGAAAAATATGGCTAGTAACGAATCGTATCAACCAGGACAAATTGTCTATATCATTATTAGAAACCCACATGCTCAAGATGTAGCAAATATTCAAGAAGCCGCTGTTGTTCAAAATCCTGATGAGCCAGACCAGCTTGCTCTTTTTATACATGAAACCTATTATCCATTAACAGATGAAGTGGCAGTTTATTCAACGGTAAATGAGGCAGAATACGCTTATCAAGAAGTATTTGGGTTGATAGAAATGGAGAATTATGATGGTTAAGCCTTTCGTACCACAACTCGTCTATGTTGAACCAGCTGCAATGGAATATCCACTTGGAAAAGCGTTAATGTCTAAATTTGAAGGTATGGGAATCGAAATCAGGCAAACAACTTCACACAATCAAATTCGAAATTTGCCTGGAGAAAGCGATTTTCAAAAATACCGGATTGCAAAATCTACATTAGTTGTCGGAGTTCGAAAAACTTTAAAATTTGATACTTCGAAACCTTCTGCGGAATATGCAATTCCGTTTGTGACAGGATGTATGGGGCATTGCCATTATTGCTATTTACAAACCACGATGGGCAGCAAACCTTATATCCGCACATACGTCAATATTGATGACATCTTTGAAGCTGCGGATCAATACATGAAAGAACGTGCTCCAGAACCAACAAGATTTGAAGCTTCATGTACATCGGATATTGTAGGGGTTGATCATTTAACACATACGTTAAAAAAGGCAATTGAATTTTTTGGTCAATCAGAGTATGGAAGACTTCGGTTTGTAACAAAATTTGCTCATGTCGATCATTTACTTGACGCCAAACATAATGGTCGAACTCGTTTTCGCTTTAGTATAAACGACGATTATATTATCAAAAATTTTGAACCTGGAACATCAAGATTGCCAGAACGAATTGAGGCCGCAGTTAAAGTGGCTGGAGCAGGATATCCATTAGGATTTATAATTGCTCCCATTTATCTTCATGAGGGATGGCAAGAGGGTTATCGAGTAATGCTAGAAAAACTGGAATCTGAGCTACCAGATTCTGCAAAGACAGATTTAACTTTTGAAATGATTCAACATCGGTTTACCCAACCGGCAAAACGTGTGATCCAAAAAAACTATCCGATGACAAAACTAGAACTTGACGAGACAAAGCGGAAATGGAAATGGGGTCGCTACGGAATCGGTAAGTATGTCTATACAAATAGTGAACAAGAAGATATTAAGGATACGCTTGGCAGCTACATCCATACGTATTTTCCCAAAGCTAAAATTGAGTATTTTACATGATAATGTATTAATTATAGTTTATATTTTCTAAAAAATTTACGGAGAAGAAAGGAAGTAACTAATATGGAACAAAATGGATTAGGATTTACAAGCTCAAAACAAATAGATTTGAATCGTTTTAAAGAGGGGATTGGAAGTTCTACTCTAAATATGCCAGAAATACTAACTTCTTTTAATGAATTTACTGAGGCTTGCTTTAAAGAAGGAGAAATATCTCAAAAAAATAAACAATTGATTGCTCTTGGAACAAGTATATACTCACAGGACGAATATTGTATTATTTATCATACTAAAGGATGTCTAGACCAAGGCTGTAGTGAAAAGGAAATTTTTGAAGCGATTGGAGTGGCAACAGCCATCGGTGGCGGAGCCGCAATGAGTCAGGGTGTAACACTCGTACAGGAATGCATGAAGGAATTTGGTCAACAAATGCAATAATTTGAAAGAAAGTAAAGAAACACAGGAAAACACGGTTACTTCTAACCGTGTCAGGCTGTCGAAAAACCTTCGACAGCTTATTATTTTGTATAATTCTTATATTAATTCACCGCGTTAATTTGTTAAAATATTAGTATGTTGCTTTGTAGCAGGTCAGTTGAATTCCGCTCCAGGCGCTCGCTTTCCGCTTTAGTGCCGGGGAGCCTCCTCGGCGCTAAAGCGGAGCGCGCTGAAAAAGCACGGGGATGATTAGGGTCAATTCGGGACAGCATATGGGCTTTTTCCACGATCACAGGGATGATTAGGCTCTATTCGAGACAGCATGCGGGCTTTTTCCACGATTACAAGGATGATTAAGCTCTATTCAGGACAGCAATCACCCTTTTTTCTCTCTCTTAGGGATGATTAAGAGGGCAATAGCTATATTCACAGGAATTTAATAAGAATAATAAAATTTCTAGGTTAATAATGATTAGCCTGGAATCCAAATGCAAGAAAAAAGGCGCTTCTTCCAAAAATATGGAACGAATGTCGGCTTTTTAATAAAAGGCTATTTTGTGGTTTTAAAAAAGAAAGTTTTTCAGTGCCCTAGGTGGTAACGCCGAGGAGGCTCCAGGACCTCCCCGCGGAAAGCGAGTGCCTGGAGCGGAAATCAACAGGCCCATTTGCAGGAATCATTCATAAGTTTGGTATTTTGGTGCTGAGAAAATAAAAATTGCCGAGAAAAATACCCCTTTCTCGACAATCTGACGGTTACTTCTAACCGTGTTTTTTAGTAACTACTTATAATATTCCTTTTCAAATCAACTTACAGCTGCAAATGTTAGCAATCCTGATGCTTATTAAGATGCAGTGGAGGAGGAATGATCCAGCCTTTTTCTTTATTCAAACGAAGTGCTTTTGCACCAAGTGCCGCCTTTTGTACATGGAATTGGCCATACATCATAGCAACGTCTTCTCTGATTGATTTACCTATAATTTGGCTGCAAGCAACTAATCCAACTGCAATATCAGCAGAGAGCACAGCTGCAATTGCCGGATCTTGGAATCTTGCCCCTACAGGGATATCATTTAAACATGCATCTGGTACTTCAGGAGCAGCTGGAGGTAAGGCAATGCCGTTGTCTTTTAAAAGCTCTGCGGTTTGTTTCAATTGCTGTTGTCCAATTTCAATTGCTTCTGATAATAATTTTTTTAAATCATCATCACCTACATGATTCAGCATGGTTTGATAACCAGCTACCATACCATTTCCAGCTAATTGTGAAGCCCATATATCAAAGACCTCTCCGTAGTGTAAAGGCTCATCCTTAGGATTTCCACTTAAAATTCCCATTGTTACCCTCCTTAGAGTATTAGAAAATTTATTCATTTAAAGTGCCACCTTTCCTGAAGCACTTAACTAGTTTGTCCAATGTCACGTGTGAATAATGATTAATTTAATAAACTTTTTTTGAAAGATTATCCGAGAGATTTCTTTATCATTAATCACTAAAAAATATATTGGCGGAGATCTCAAAAAAACATACTAAGAAGTCAATGTTCAAAAAGGCTATTTTTTCTCTTCTTTTTTCGCAATTTTTTTCTCACTAATGGAACGGAAAATTTGAGTATTCATACTGCCTTGAACAATATTCTGCAGAAAAAAAGCTTCAATTAGCTTTAAATACTCTTCATCATCAAACATTTTTTTGCTTTGCAATTCCATTTCAGCTAGGCCTTCGTATGTGGTTAAAAACGCGTATGTATGATCTTCCCCTGAAACCGGAGTTAAAATCTCAACCTTTTGAGCATAGTGTTCATTCCGAAAACATTTAATCTCTCTTAAATTATCTATTCCTTCTTTAAATTTATCTTGTTTAATTTGAAATGTTTGATAAACAAAAATTGACAAGCCAAGCCCCCCTGAAAAGTTTTAATAAACTTATCTTATAAAATTCCCCAAAAGAGTTAATTTATTCTGTAGTTGTCTCATAAAATTAATGTACAAGTTCGTACTTAAAGTTATTGGAGTGGTTTTTCTTGAGTGCAAGTATTTTAACTAGTTACATAATCTTGGGCTTTACTTTAGCTGCACCAATTGGCCCGGTTAATTCTGCTAGATTATCTAAGGGGATAAAGAATGGATTCTGGCATGCTTGGATTGTGGGAATTGGTTCGATGATTGCAGATGGAATCTTTATGCTAATGGTTTATTTAGGGATGGTTCAATTTTTAGGGGTTCCTGTTGTACAAATCTTTCTTTGGCTTTTTGGAGGATTTATTCTTATTTATTCAGGAGCGGAAAGTATCAAGGGAGCAAGTAAAGTTACTCTTACATGTAGCAGGGAGAAGGATTCTTTATTTAAATGCTTTCTGACAGGTTTCTTTATGTCAATAACAAGCCCATTATCCATTCTTTTTTGGTTAGGGATCTATGGTTCAGTTCTAGCTAAAACAGCCCAAACAAACGGAACTGAGTCATTATTGATTTATAGTAGCATGATCTTTATTGGCCTTACTTTTTGGGATGTATTTGTTGCAACACTTACTACAGGTTTCCGAAAGCTGTTAAATGTAAAAAGTCTTATAGCAGTTTCGATCCTATCGGGTATGTCACTAATTGGATTTGGCTTTTATTTTGGATATCAAGGAATAAATGCACTTGTGGGTTAATTTTTTAGTGATGATCGATTAAAGTAGATCCTGATTGTAACTGAAATGTAAAATCTTTGAACGGGAGTTGCTAATTTAAAGCCCATTTATTCTTGGAGATTTCATGAATCGCCTAAGGTATTGTGTGAATTTCTAAATGGGGGTGTTGTTTTTTGGAATTAATAACAATAGCTTAAGTTATTTAATATTGTTAAAATTTAAATTGTAGTGTCAAAGAAGATGCTGTATTAATTCTCAAACGAGGAGAGGTTTTATGAAAACAGATGTTCAGATCGCTCAAGAAGCTAAAATGGTACCGATTGTAGAGGTTGCAGATTATCTTGGAATAGACGAACATGAATTAGAGCCTTACGGAAGATATAAAGCAAAAGTATCATTAGATGTACTTAAAAGATTAGAAGATAAGCCAGATGGAAAACTTATTCTTGTTACAGCAATTAACCCCACACCTGCAGGAGAAGGAAAGACAACTATCAATGTTGGACTCTCTATGGGTTTAAATAAAGTTGGAAAGAAAGCGGTTACAGCGCTTCGTGAACCATCACTAGGACCAGTATTTGGTATGAAGGGTGGAGCAGCAGGCGGAGGCTACGCACAAGTAGTGCCAATGGAGGACATTAACCTTCATTTCACAGGCGATTTCCATGCCATAACTTCTGCACATAATTTACTTGCAGCACTAATAGATAACCATATTCATCAAGGAAATGCATTGAAAATAGATCCTAAGAAAATTATTTGGAAACGTGTCCTAGACATGAATGACCGCACACTACGAAATGTCATTATCGGCCTAGGTGGAAAAGGTGATGGTTTCGTTAGACAAGCAGGTTTCGATATTACTGTAGCATCAGAAATCATGGCGATTCTATGCCTTGCAACTAGCTTAACTGACCTTAAAGAAAGATTATCAAGAATGATCGTTGCTTATAGTACAGATGGAAATGCTGTTACAGCAGGTGACATCCAAGCAACTGGAGCTATGGCTTTATTGTTAAAAGATGCTATCATGCCTAACTTGGTTCAAACAGTTGAAAATACACCAGCATTTATCCATGGCGGACCGTTTGCTAACATCGCTCATGGTTGTAACTCAGTAATGGCAACAACAGTCGCTTTAAAATTAGCTGATTATGTTGTTACAGAAGCTGGCTTTGGTGCTGACCTTGGTGCAGAGAAGTTCTTTGACATTAAATGTCGCTTTGCTGAGTTAAAACCAGATGCAGCTGTTATTGTTGCAACCATTCGTGCCCTTAAAATGAATGGTGGAGTTCCAAAAACTGAACTCGGAAATGAAAATCTTGAAGCTCTTGAAGCCGGAATCGCAAACCTTGCAAGACATTTAGAGAATGTCAGCAAATTTGGTGTTCCAGCAGTAGTAGCTATTAATAAATTCCCAACAGATACTGAAGCAGAAATTAATTTATTAAAAGAAAAATGTGCTGCTCAGGGTGTTGACGTGGTTCTTGCCGAAGTATTTACAAAAGGTGGAGAAGGCGCAATTGACTTAGCCAATAAAGTTATTGAAATCTGTGAAACAAAACCATCAAATTATGCACCTCTTTATGATGTAGATGGTACAATAGAAGAGAAAATCACGACGATTGCGACTGAAATTTATCGTGCTGGAAGAGTGGATTTTGCACCAGCAGCTAAAAAACAAATAGCAGAAATTGCAGCGCTTGGACTTGATAAGATGCCAATTTGTATGGCTAAGACTCAGTATTCATTCTCTGACAATGCAGCATTACTTGGTGCACCAACTGGATTTACTTTAACTGTAAGAGAAGTAAAAGTATCTGCTGGAGCAGGCTTTATTGTTGCCCTAACAGGTTCAATCATGACAATGCCAGGTCTACCAAAAGTTCCTGCAGCAAATGGAATGGATATTACTGAAGATGGCGAAATTATTGGTCTTTCATAATTAGGAGGAACACCTATGGGAGTAAAACTAGCTGGAAAACCAGTAGTAGAGTACTTAAGAGAAGATATTAAATCTAGAGTAGCCATTCTAGGTGAAAAAAATAGTCATCCAACTCTTTTATTAATCAGAGTGGGCGAACGTGAGGACGACATATCCTATGAAAGAAGCATCTTAAAGAATTGTGAGCTTCTTGGCATTAAAATCAATGTGAAACAACTTCCAATAGACGTTACAATGGAGGAAGTTACGAATGTATTTGCGGAAGCAAATACGGATAAAAATGTGCATGGGATTATGATTTTCAGACCGCTTCCTGCCCAGCTTGATGTGGATGTCATCTGCAATCTTATTGACCCTGCAAAAGACATCGATTGCATGAATCCTATAAACCTTGAAAAAGTGTTTGAAGGGGGCAGCACTGGATTTGCACCATGTACTCCAAAAGCTGTTATTGAAATTTTGAAGTACTATGAAATCCCTTTAAAGGGAGCAAATGTTGTTGTTGCCGGAAGAAGCCTTGTGGTTGGGAAGCCGCTAGCCATGCTTCTTTTAGATGAAAATGCGACAGTATCGATTTGCCATTCTCGCACAAAGGATATGCCATCTGTCACTTCAAAAGCAGACATCGTTGTTGCAGCAATAGGGAAGGCTAAGTTTATGACTGAGAATTATTTCAGCCAGGACCAGATTGTTGTTGATGTTGGAATTAATGATGATGGCAATGGTAAAATTTGCGGGGATGTTGATTATGACGCAGTTATTGATAAGGTCAAAGCGATTACACCAGCTTTAGGTGGAGTCGGCTTAATCACCACCACTATTTTACTTAACCATGTTGTCCAAGCCTGTGAGAAGTTTTCAGGTGTTATTGAATAAGTACAAGATGAAGAAGGCAGATGAGTATTCATTCTGCCTTCTTTTACAACAGAAAGCGAAAGCGACTGTGTAACTCCGATGTGAAATAGAATGAAGATAAGAAACACATTTACATAATTTGGAGGGATTCCTTTGTTAGAAAAAAGCAGTAATGATTTTATCCAAGAACTTTCATCAAAATCTCCTGTACCTGGTGGTGGCGGGGCGTCAGCATATGCTGGAGCACTGGGGATGGCTCTAGGCAGTATGGTCGGAAATCTTACCGTAGGAAAAAAGAAGTATAAAGAAGTGGAAGATGATATAATCGAACTCCTTAAAAAGTCTGAAGTGGTTATAAATAATCTTAAAAGTTTAGTTGCTAAAGATGCTGAAGTATTCTATCCGTTATCCCAAGCCTATGGATTGCCTTCAACAACAGAAGAAGAGAAGTTGGCAAAAGAAGCAGTATTACAAGAGGCTCTAGTTGAAGCATCTATGGTTCCCCTTGAAATCGCGAAGAACTGTTTAGAAGCAATACATTTACATGAGGAATATGCAAAAAAAGGAACACGAATTGCGATTAGTGATGTTGGAGTTGGTGTAATATTTTGTAAAGCAGCTCTTCAGGGAGCAAAGCTAAACGTATTAATTAATACAAAAATCATGAAAGACCAGGAACTGAAAAGAAAGATTGAAAGTGAATTACAGGAAATTGAAAAAGTGGGATTAATGAAGGCAGATAAAATATATCAGCAAGTTGAAGGAATGCTACTATCATAAATAATGTTTTACCGGTGCTGCCGATCCCTAGAGATGGGAAAGGCACCGGTTTTTTTTTCTGGAGTTAGTAAACGGAGGGGATATGAGATAAATGGAAGTAATACAAAAGGTAGCACAGATAGAACAGGAAAAACCTGTGAACACTGGCTGTATAGAAAAATGGGTGGAACAATTTCGTTCTTTTTCAAGCCAAGGTAAATGTGCCTCTTATATCCCTGCTTTAAAAAATGTGGATCCATCTCAATTAGGGATTTTCATCATTGGACCTGATGGAACTACAATGAAAGCAGGGGACTTTGAATCCTCGTTTACCATGCAAAGCCTATCAAAGGTGATTAGTTTTATTTCTGCCTGCTTGGATTTTGGGATTTCATATGTCTTGGAAAGAGTAGACGTAGAACCAACTGGAGATCCTTTTAATTCGATTATTCGTTTAGAAGTGGATAAGACGGGAAGGCCATTTAATCCAATGATCAATGCAGGAGCCATCACAGTATCCTCGTTACTTGGAGGAAAATCACCACAGGAAAAATTGGATTCCCTTCTTTCATTATTAGAAAAAATAGTGGGGAAACGGCTAACGATCAATCAAGAAGTGTTTCAATCGGAATGGCAAACCGCTCATCGAAATCGGTCAATAGCTTATTATCTAAAAGCGACAGGCTATTTGGAGTGCACTGTAGAAGAAGCTTTAGAGGTGTATTTAAAGCAATGTTCTATTGAAGTAACGACAGAAGACATTGCTATGATTGGTTTGGTTCTAGCACAAGATGGATACCATCCGATTCGGAAGGAAAGAATTTTTTCAAAAGAAGTGGCTAGATTAACAAAAGCATTAATGGTGACATGCGGGATGTATAATGCTTCCGGTAAATTTGCTGCTTCTGTTGGATTACCTGCTAAAAGCGGTGTAGCAGGGGGGATTTTAGGAGCAGTTCCACCTCGTGCTAGATCACGTGATGTCCCGTTCCCAGATGGATGTGGGATTGGAGTTTATGGTCCCGCAATAGATGAGTATGGAAATAGTGTAGCTGGTGTTATGCTCTTAAAACATATTGCTATGGAATGGGATTACAATATTTTTTAATTTCATAAAGATTCAAACCTATGCCTAATTCCCAAGTGTTACAAATGTAATGTTTTGGGGATAAGGCATTACTTTTTTAGCTAGCAGAATTTATTTTCATAAATTCTGCTAGCACATAAGGGCAACTACACCTAATCATCGCCCTTAGGGGCTCGCAAATCAGTGAGTTTTCTTTATTGACACAAACTATATGATATGATATTAAAATAGTAGTAGTTAGCACTCTGTTTATACGAGTGCTAAAGAGGCTCTGAACTCACCTAGTACCACCATTTTTACATTAATTTGCTTTAAATCGAAAGGAGAATTTTCATGGAAAACAAACAGTTTCAAGCAGAATCTAAAAGGTTATTAGAAATGATGATTAACTCCATTTACTCTCATCGGGAGATTTTTTTAAGAGAGTTGGTTTCTAATGCTAGTGACGCAATTGACAAATTGTACTATAGAGCATTAACAGATGATACGTTAAGTTTTGACAAGGACAGTTATTTTATAAAAGTGGTTGCTGATAAAGAAAATAGAACGTTAAAAATATCTGATTCAGGTATTGGCATGACAAAGGAAGAACTTGAAAATAATCTTGGAACGATTGCCAAGAGTGGCTCGTTAGCATTTAAAAGTGAAACAGAATTGAAAGATGGCCATGATATTATTGGTCAATTTGGCGTAGGATTTTACTCCTCATTTATGGTAGCTGATATTGTAACTGTCATCAGCAGGTCACTTGATAGTGATGAGGCATATAAGTGGGAATCTAAGGGTGTAGATGGATACACAATTGAAAAATGTGAGAAGGATTCAGTAGGTACGGAGATTATTTTAAAAATTAAAGAGAATACAGAAGATGAGAACTATGATGAGTTTCTTGAGCAGTATCAATTAAAAGCAATCATTAAAAAGTACTCTGATTTCATTCGCTACCCAATTAAAATGGATGTAACCTCGAGTAGGCTTAAAAATGGTAGTGAAAATGAATACGAGGATCACGAAGAAGAACAAATCATTAACAGTATGGTGCCGATTTGGAGAAAGAATAAAAATGAATTAACTCCAGATGATTATGAGAATTTTTATACAGAAAAAAGGTATGGTTTTGACAAGCCATTAAAGCACATCCATATCAGTGTCGATGGAGCAGTTAGATATAATGCGATTTTATTTATCCCGGAGAAAACTCCGTTTGACTATTATACAAAAGAATATGAAAAGGGGTTAGAGCTCTATTCTAATGGTGTACTAATTATGAACAAATGCTCAGATCTCCTTCCAGACTATTTTAGTTTTGTAAAAGGAATGGTTGACTCAGAGGATTTATCTCTTAATATATCAAGAGAAATTTTACAACATGATCGACAATTGAAGCTGATTGCTAAAAATATCAAGAATAAAATAAAAGGCCAACTGCAAAGCTTGTTAAAAGAGGAAAGGGAGAAGTATGAAGAATTTTATCAATCCTTCGGCAAACAGTTAAAATTTGGCGTATATAATGATTTTGGAAGTAATAAAGATACATTGCAGGATCTATTGATGTTTTATTCTTCCAAAGAGAAGAAGCTGGTAACCTTAGATGAATACATATCAAGAATGCCAGAGGATCAAAAATATATCTATTATGCTTCTGGAGAAACAAATGAAAGAATCGAAAAACTTCCACAAACAGAGCTAGTTGCGGAAAAGGGCTATGAAATCCTCTATTTCACTGATGAGATAGATGAATTTGCCATCAGAATGTTAATGGCATACAAAGAGAAAGAATTCAAATCTATATCAAGTGGTGATTTAGGAATAAAAGACGAAGAAAGTCAAAATGAACCTGATTCAAATGAAAACAAGGACCTTTTCGATTATATGAAAGGCATATTAGCTAACAAGGTTAAGGATGTTAGAGTTTCAAAAAGATTAAAATCACATCCTGTATGTTTAACGACTGAAGGCGAAATCACGATTGAAATGGAAAAAATCTTGAAATCAATGCCAAATAACCAGAATGTACAAGCTGATAAAGTCCTAGAGCTTAATATCAATCACGAAGTATTCAAATCATTAAAAGATGCATTTGAGAAAGATAAAGAGAAAGTAAGTTTATATACAAACCTATTGTACAATCAAGCACTCCTCATTGAAGGCTTGCCAATCAATGATCCAGTCGAGTTTACCAATGATATTTGTAAAATAATGCTTTAATTTTGAGTTTTCTAGGTGAAAAAAGAAGAGAAACTGATTAAATAAGTAGTTCCGCTTTTGTGGAGAAACATTTCAAATAGACTAGGAATTAGCATATTAATTAAAATACAAATTGGTAAGTCCTTTGAAACTAGTCCGTTGATTTACACTTCAGGATGCTCGCTTTCCGCGTGGCGGGCGGTGAGCATCCTCGGAGCTTAAGAAGCGCCTGCGGGGTCTCACCTAAGCGGAGATTTTTCGGTTAGATGCAGAATGGAGCTCATTTCGGGGTAAATAAACGGAGATTTTCCGGTTATGCAAAGCAAAGCCCCCCATTCTTGAGGTTTTCAGGTCAATAGGCGGAATATCTCCTTCTATTTAGGCTATTTTTGATCTAATTTACTAATTAAGCGGAATTTTTCCGTCTATTCATGCTCCTTGATTCCCTTAGACAACAAAAAATGTGGTCTTCGGGAATGAAGGGCTTTTTTTCGACCAATTCCTGATTTTGGGCCTTCTGTAATTATAGGTTTATGTCATTGGGGTCACACCTGTCCCGCTGCTCCCTCAGGAGTCGAGCACCTTACGCTCCAATCAACAGGATGTCAAAAGCAATAGTGCCCTTTAACATAGTCAATGTAAAAAGACGACTAAAAATTCAGTATCAGAATTTTTAGTCGTCTTTTTAATACAGCTATATATCCTAATTAAATTAATTACCGTCCAGTTTAACAGCTACTTTTTGCCCAGAAGAATTTTCAGCTTTAGGATCTTCCGCTTGTTTTGCGCGTTTAATAAAGAGCGCAAGAATAAGGGCAACAGCGGCAATGAATGTAGCCACAAAGAAAGCATCGTTAATGCCCTCTAGCATTGCTTTCATTTGAATTTGATGTTTCATTTGAACTAGCATAGCTGCAGTCGGATGCCCTGTTACGTGTTTCATGGCAGATGCAGCAATTTCCTTCCCATGTGTAACTGATCGAGTTGACATGACTGTTACCAATAATGCTGTACCAATAGCACCAGATACCTGCTGCAAAGTACTATTCATTGCAGTACCATGTGGATAAAAGCGTGTTGGCAATTGGTTTAAACCATTTGTCGTAACAGGCATGTTTACCATCGACATACCAAACATTCGGATCGTGTATAAAATAATTAAGTGTTTATAGGTAGTATCAAGTGTCAATTTGCTGAAATAATAAGTCGTTACAACTGTAATGATTAAGCCGATAATCGCTAATATACGGCCGCCAAAAATATCAAATAATTTACCTGTAATTGGCATCATAATTGCCATGATGATTGCTCCAGGTAACAACATTAATCCCGCATCAATTGGAGAAATACCACGTATAGTTTGAACATAAATAGGTAAAAGTAGCATTCCAGAAAACAATGCCATTGTTACAACCATTGAAATAGTTGATGATAGGGCAAACATTGGATATTTAAAGATCGAGAAATTAAGCATTGGTTTGTCTTGCTTTAATTGACGCACAATAAACGTTACTAAAGAAATAACCCCTACGATAAGCGTTTCATATACAATGGGGCTATCCCAGCCATCTGTCCCAGCAGAACTAAATCCGTAGAGGATTCCGCCAAAGCCGACGGTTGATAATAGAACTGAAATAAAATCAAGTCGGAGATCCACTTTGTCTTTTTTATCTTTAAGTAAGAAAAAGCCAAGCAAGATGACGATAATAGCTATAGGTGTAATAAAATGGAAAAGCATTCTCCAGTCATAGTGTTCAACAATCCAGCCAGATAGAGTTGGACCAATTGCCGGAGCAAACATTAACACTAAACCGAAAACCCCCATCGCTGTTCCCCTTTTTTCAATGGGAAAGCTTGTTAACATAACGTTCATTAGCAGGGGCATCATTATTGCTGAACCGGAAGCTTGAATCATCCGACCTGCTAATAATAGAGGAAAGACATGTGCAAAGCCTCCAAGTATGGTCCCCAATGTAAATAATCCCATTGCTGCTAAGAATAGACGACGAACGGAAAACTTTTGGATTAAAAAGGCCGAAATTGGAATTAAAATTCCATTTACTAACATAAAGCCTGTTGCCAACCACTGAACCGTAGATGGTTCAACCTTTAAGTCCTTCATAATCGTTGGTAATGCAATATTTAGTAATGTATTATTTAAAAATGCAATAAAAGCTCCAACCATCAGAACGGCTATGAGACCGTACGGTGGACGATCAGTCTTTTTCGTGGTGTGATTCATAAATTTCCCCCTGTAAACTTATAGTTCATTTTTTTATACTGCTTTTACATAAACCATATCATATACCAATGGTTCAAATTTTGCAATTGAAAAATACCTTGTTATTTACTGGGTTTGTAAAAAGTACGAAAATAGAGTACTATGGCTTTTATACTGGTAGTCTAATGAAAAATAAGGTGATTATAATGAACGATAGGAAACAGCATGTTATTAATATGGCCCATCAATTATTTATTGATAAAGGCTTTCAAGCCACATCAATCCAAGATATTTTAGAATATAGCGGTATCTCTAAAGGCACTTTTTATAATTATTTTCCTTCTAAAAATGCCCTATTTATCGCACTTTTTAAATCGATCCATAAAAAAATCGAACATGACCGGAATGAATTATTAATTGGTAAAGACCCATCAGATATCGAGGTTTTTATAAAACAAATTGAAGTACAAATGAAGGAAAATCAGAAAAACAAGGTGCTTTCGCTATTTGAAGAGGTAATTTACTCAAAGGATGAAGATTTGAAGCAATTTGTAAAAAAGTGTCGAATTATGATGCTCAGGTGGTTATATAATAGGTTTATAGAAATTTTTGGTGATAGTAAAAAACCCTACTTATTGGATATTGCCATTATGTTTATGGGAATTTTAAACCATAACGTTCATTTTAATTATATGGCTTTAAGCTCTGGCATTAAATTTCCTATAGTAGTCCGTTATAGCGTTGAACGATTAATAAAGATGGTGGATGAAGTTGCGGAATCAGGAGAACAATTACTTGAACCGGAATATTTAGAAAGATGGTTACCAGACTGTCAAAAAAATGTCCAAGGTATTCTGCCTACACTTTACCACACTGTTTTATCATTAAAAAAAATGCTAAATTACGCTGATGAACAATCAAAATATATTGAACTGCTTGACTTTGTACAAGAGGAACTAGTGCATTCAAAAACACCAAGGAAATTTCTGATTGAAAGCACCCTTCAATCATTAAAAGCTGTACAAACATCCGATTGGACAAAAGAAATCCAAAAACTTGAGCAACTAGTGGAAGAATTTTTTGAACAGGTGGAGGATATATAGGTTCAGATACTGTCCGTACACAAACATACAAACATGTTATGTTACTTAGACTTTTGTCTTTCGAGATATGTGAACGTTAATTCTTTGATTTTGTTAGATGATGAATACATTGTAGGGCTGCCAATAGGTAAGCCCTATTTTTGAACTAACCAACAGAACTAATTTCGATAAATTCTGTTGCACATGTCTATGAAGCTGTTTAAGGGGAATATTGGCGTAGCCCGTAATCTTATTATTGGGCTTTTTTGTTTGTTTAGCATTTTTCTAAGATCCTTTTTCTCACAAAACAATTCCACTTTTAGAAGGCATTTCTCAGAATAATATTCTTCTGATAGTTTGATTTTAAAAAACTTGACCTACATCAATGTTTTATTACCCAATTCCCATTACGATGATAATGTCCAAAAAGGGTAAAAAGAGAGGTAGAGAACGATGCAATACATAAACGATGAGTTTCGATAAGGATCTTTAATTATGAATATCTACGATTCTGCCTATTAAACGGCATGTTGAACAAATCATTGTGATAAAACAAGAACTTGGATTTAAATAAAGGCATTTTTTTTTACTGTATGATTGAGAATGATAATCATAATCATTATTAAAAATATACAGATAAATGTTAAGGGAGTTATATATATATGACAGTTTATTGTTGGTCGTCTTTTTGAGCTTGAAGATGCATTAAAACAGCATCAATAAAAGCCCTCTATCCCTCATTCGTACGAAATCTTTAAGGAGTTAATTTTTATGGCTGGCTTTGATAGGAAAAACACTTTCCCAATTGATAAAAATTCGAAAACAATTGAAGATTGGGAGGATCTTGTAAATATTAATGACTTGGTTCTATCATTATTTATTTGCAGTATCACGGCGCTTGGTGGCTATTTCATTGCACCAAATGAACCTCCTATGCCGCTATTCTTCGGACTACTTGGTGCATTAATTGGATTTGGGATTAGTATTCTTATTACAAAACTGCGCATGACTTTTGATGAGAAGTGTTGCGAGGAAAATAGACTTCATTAATTGCTTAAGTTATTCTGTCACACCAATCGCGATGACCATGCCTTTCTACTATCATTTATTCAGTCATTTTTGAACGAATTTGATGATTGTTAGGGCAAACTAGTGATATGTTATTGTTTTGGAGTAAATAACAGAGCTATTTTATGGTATTATATTTGAGCACCATAGAATTTTGGCAGATTATGCAGTTAATGAAGACTGTACACTTTAAATTATGGGAGTTTCCCTTGAAAAGTTAGGTGTTTAAATGATCCAACCTACTCAAAAGTCAGCTATTGGTAAGGCACATGGTAAATTGATTTTAGTAGGGGAGCACGCAGTTGTTTACGGAATGCCTGCGATTGCATTACCCTTTCCCTTAATCGAAGTAACTTCTACGGTTGAGGAAATCCCTGAAACAATCCGATTTGCTTGTGAATATTATGATGGACCCCTTTCAATGGTTCCAAAGAAAATGCTAGGAATAGCAGCTTGCATTAATGAAACGTTGAAGTTTTTAAAAAAACCGGCAAATGGTTTATTGATTCGACTTACTTCGACTATACCACTCGGACGAGGATTAGGTTCGAGTGCGGCAGTAGCGGTAGCTATTGTCAAAAGTCTCTTTGCCTTTTATGGACAAAACGCGAAACAAAGTGAGTTAATGTCACTCGTCCATATTGCTGAAACGCATGCACATGGTAATCCCAGCGGTGTTGATATGTTTGCTACTGCAAGTGAAGTTCCGATTTGGTTTCAAAAAGAGAAAAAGATAGCTACCATAAAAATGGGCGCGCCACTCCACCTCGTTGTGGCAGATTCTGGACGAATTGGTGATACTCATGCAGCTGTCAATAGTGTAAGAGAAAATTATCAATCAAATCCAATAAAGACGGAAGAATCTTTGAATCAGCTTCAAGAAATTACGTATGAGGCAAGGACAGCACTTTCACTTGGCGATACGAAATTACTTGGAAGCCTGCTTAATTTGGCTCAAGATGTGCTAATGGTACTAGGTGTGAGTGATGCCGGGATTAATGGACTTGTAGATGCAGCACGGAAAGCAGGAGCCCTCGGCTCAAAACTTACTGGCGGAGGTCGTGGGGGTTGTGTCATAGCACTTGCTAAAAATCCTGCACATGCAAAAAGTCTTGAGAACCACTTCATTAAAGCAGGTGCGAGTAAAACCTGGAATTTCACTTTAGGAAATATCAACTAATTTGTCTTATAAAAGGGGGGGCTGTGAATGAAGGTAACAGCAAAGGCACATACAAATATTGCACTAATAAAATATTGGGGAAAACGAGATGAGTTACTTTTTTTACCGACGAATAGTAGTCTCTCTATAACCCTAGATAAATTTTATACAACAACAACTGTTCAGTTTTGTACACATCTTTTTGAAGATGTATTTGTACTGAATGGGTATATTGCCAGTGAGGCTGAGACGCTTAAGATTACCCGTTTTCTTGATCTCATTAGAGGGATTTCGGGAAAAAATTTATTTGCAATGGTGAAATCAACGAACAAAGTTCCAACTGCAGCTGGTTTTGCTTCCTCAGCCTCTGGATTTGCAGCATTAGCAGCGGCAGCTACAAAAGCGATTGGCCTGGACCTAGGGTTAAAAGAATTATCACAAATTGCTAGACAAGGTTCAGGGTCTGCCAGTCGCTCTATCTTTGGTGGTTTTGTTGAGTGGCAAAAGGGTGAAAAAAGAGATGGGACAGACTCATTTGCACAGCCCATTCATGTAGATCAAGATTGGAATCTCAGTATTCTCTCTGTTTTATTGACATCTAAGCCTAAAAAAGTGCTAAGCAGAGAAGGCATGAAGCGTACCGTGGAAACATCACCATTTTATTCTGCATGGCTTACAGAGGTGGAGAAAGATTTTCTACTAGCGAAAGAAGCGATTAAAAAACATGATTTTGAAATGCTTGGGACTGTTACAGAAGCAAATGCATTAAAAATGCATGCGACAACACTTGGTGCTGTACCACCATTTATGTATTGGCAAGGTGCCACTATTGATGTGATGGAACAAGTTCAAGAATTGCGTTCATTGGGCATTCAAGCCTATTTTACAATTGATGCTGGACCGAATGTAAAAGTTATATGTCAACAAAAGGATGAACAAAGAGTTCGTGAAGCATTGCTCGCAATACCTACTGTTCAGAATGTCTACTCTTCATGTCCTGGACCAGGTGTAACGTATTTATCAGATTCTGAACAATAATATGGGGTAAGCATCCAACCAGTCAAAAACATGAAAATCACAAAATAGATCAGACATCGTTGGCTACCACCGAGAGATGTCTGCACATGTGAGGAGAATGACAATGACATGTTCAAGTTATTGTGTGAAAGTTCCGGGGAAACTGTTGATTGCTGGCGAATACGCTGTTCTTGAACCAAATCAGCGGGCTGTCGTCATTGCGATCAATCGTTATATAACCGTTTATATAGATCAAAGTATTCATAATCAACTTTCATTGCCACAGTTAGGATATGAAAATGTATCATGGGAAATGAATGCAAAACATGTTCAATTTAATATTTCTGACCCAAAATTAGATTTTATTCAGAATTCAATTAGGGTAGTTAATCAATATTTACAAGAAAATTCGGTAGAATTAAAACCATTTAGTCTAACCATTAAGAGTGACCTTGATGACCCAACAACGGGCCGAAAATATGGATTAGGCTCAAGTGCAGCAGTTGTCGTATCTGTTATTTCAGCCGTTCTAATGTTGCATAGTAGCGATGGAACTATTCGCCCAACGCTTGAAACTGTTTTTAAACTTGCCGCTATTGCACATTTAAAAACACAAAAAAATGGTTCTGGTGTTGATATTGCCGCATCAACTTTCGGCGGCTGGCTCTGTTATTCAGCATTTAAACCTAACTGGGTCCTAAATGAATTACAGCAAGTGAAAACACTAACAGAGTTAATAGAAAAGCCTTGGCCTAATCTTTCTATTACTCCATTAACTGCACCCACACATCTTAAATTATGTGTAGGATGGACAGGAGAAGCAGCATCAACAGCTCCTATGATTAAGAAAGTTCAAGAATTTCGTACAAGCAATCTAGAATCATATGCACGTTTTTTGAAGGAAACTTCAGATGCAGTTAATAGGTTGTTGAAAAGCTTTGAGATAAATGATTGTAATGGTGCCATTGAAAGTCTTACGCAAAACCGCAAAATTCTGATGAGGCTAGGCGAGCAAGCCGGCATCAATATTGAAACATCTAAGCTAAAAGATTTAAGTGATTTAGCTGAAACGTTTGGTAGTGGTAAATCATCAGGTGCTGGTGGCGGGGATTGTGGAATTGCTTTCTTAAAAGAAGACGGTCAAATTGAGGAACTATATAAAGCATGGAAAAATGCCGGTGTCATTCCTTTAAAATTAAGTGTTTCTGAAGAAGGCGCATCTGTAACAGAATATAACTCTGAAATATCGATGAATGAATATAACCATGAAGTCTCCACAAAAGAATATAGTTATCAATAATAGACAATCTTAACGATATTTACATGTAAATCGATTTTTAACATGTGATCGTTATTAATATTATTGTGAATATTTTCACAAATTTATAGATTATTATAATAGATAGAGATATAGACTTCTGAAAGAGGTAAAATATATGGAAGCCAAAAAATTAGGATCAAACCTGGGAAAACAAAATAAAGTAAAACGAAGCTTTATTAAAACAGTATGTGTAACCGTACTACTATTAGTTTTTACTGTATTATTAGTAGGGGGATATTGGATTTTTAAAACACAAGCACCACGACCTCTTGTAACAGATTCACATGGACAAGTACTATTTACAAAGGATTCAATCAAGGGTGGACAAGCTGTTTTCCAAAAATATGCATTAATGGACTATGGAACAGTTTTAGGAAATGGATCATACATGGGTCCAGACTATACAGCAGAAGCATTGAAAATCTACACTGGGGGCATGCAGGATTTCCATGCAAATAAAAAAGATGGTGTCCCATTTGCTAAACTATCAAAAGATGAGCAAACTGTCATTCGTGAAAATGTTAAAAATGAAATACGTAAAAATCGCTATATCAAAAAGACAGACACGCTTGTTTTGACAGATGCACAGGCATATGGTTTAAAACAGGTAGAAAACTATTACCATACGATATTTACAAAGGGTGATGGTTGGGGATTACAACCAAACTTAATTAAAGAATCAGATTTACCAGCTAAGAATCGTGCTTGGGTTGGTAAAGGTGATCAAATAAAACAAATATCTGATTTCTTCTTCTGGACGGCATGGTTATCAAGTACAGATCGTCCAAATGATAAAATTTCTTATACAAATAACTGGCCTTATTATAAAGATGCAGGAAATATGTTGACCTACTCGTCTATTTTCTGGAGTGGGGCAAGTATTACGATTCTATCATTATTCATGGGTTTAATACTTTATTTCTTCTATCGCTACCATTTAGGGATGAAAGAGGCATATACGCCTGGTAATTTCCCAAGAATAGATTTAAACAAAATACCTGTTACATCCTCACAGGTAAAAGCAGGTAAATATTTTGTAATTGTATCGATTCTGTTCTTCATACAGGTTATGTTTGGTGCGCTACTTGCTCACTATTATACGGAACCAGAGAGTTTCTTTGGAATAAAATGGATTACAAAACTATTACCATTCAGTATTGCAAAAGGAATACACCTTCAATTGGCAATCTTCTGGATTGCAACTGCATGGCTTGGTTTAGGTATTTATGTGGCACCACTTGTTGGTGGACACGAACCTAAACGACAAGGGTTATTAGTTGATATATTATTCTGGGCATTAGTAGTCTTAGTATTTGGTAGTACGCTAGGACAATGGTTAGGTGTGAAAGGATACCTTGGGAATGGCTGGTTTATGTTTGGTCATCAAGGCTGGGAATACCTAGAATTAGGAAGATTCTGGCAGTATATTTTAGCGCTTGGAATGGTCATTTGGCTATTCATTATGTATCGAGGAATAAGGAGTGCCTTAAAGCGTGAAACTGATCGAGGTGGTCTTGTTCATCTCTTATTCTACGCATCTATTGCTGTTCCATTATTCTATTGCTTTGCCTTTTTCATTCAACCAAATACAAGCTACACAATGGCTGATTACTGGCGTTGGTGGATTGTTCACTTATGGGTGGAAGGGATCTTTGAAGTGTTTGCCGTTGTAGTTATTGGGTTCTTATTGGTTCAAATGAAACTCGTAACAAAGAGTTCAACTGTTAAATCATTAATTTTCCAAATTACGATTCTATTAGGCAGTGGAGTTATTGGGATTGGACACCATTATTACTATAATGGTTCGGCAGAAGTTTGGATTGCTCTAGGTTCAATCTTCTCAGCCTTAGAAATTATTCCACTTACATTATTGATTCTTGAAGCATATGAACAATACAAAATGCTTCGAGATGGTGGAGTTGACTTCCCATACAAATCAACTTTCTGGTTCTTAATTTCAACAGCACTGTGGAACTTAATCGGAGCAGGGGTATTAGGATTCTTGATCAATCTACCAGCTGTAAACTATTTTGAACACGGTCAGCAATTAACACCTGCACACGGGCATGCTGCTATGATGGGTGTTTACGGAATGTTCGCCATTTCGCTACTTTTATTCTCATTAAGAAATATCGTAAAACCCGAAGCATGGAATGATAAACTATTAAAATTTGTTTGCTGGATGTTAAATGTCGGTTTAGCAGGAATGGTGTTCATTTCATTATTGCCAATTGGATTAGTGCAGTTAAAACTTGCCTATGATAAAGGGTACTGGGCATCACGTGATCCAAAAACCTATTTTAGCATGGATATTGTTCATAATTTACTACTATTTAGAGCCGTTCCGGATACCATTTTCTTAATTGGTGTTATTGCGTTAGTCGTCTTCTGTGTAAAGGCATTCTTTAATCTACGTAAACCAACACATGGAGAAAATGAGCCATTACCAGTAAGAGATTTAACAATAGATGAAGATTAATTATAAAAGTGCCATAGAGATAAGTTTGTCTCTATGGCTTTTTCTTTTGAAAAAGTAATAGGTAATTAGTAAAGTTGAATTCCACTCCAATTAACAATGAGACTTAACACAGCAAATAAAATCAAAAACCCTTACCAAGTGTAAGGGAATTATCAGACATTCTATTTATTATGTTCTCCGCAACAACCTACACATTCATCTAAATATGACTCGTGCATTTCCTCCATTTCGCAACCACATTCTTTGCATTCCTTCTTTGGTAAGTTATGGTAAAAATCCAAGTTCAACATATTTATTACCTCCTGTGTATTATTTGTTTTTTATTGTACTACAACAATATAAGAATATCAATATCTGTTATACACAATAATCTACAAAATAGTAAAAATATTTTGATTATACCGGTTTCAATGTAAATAACACTTTATTTTTTTACAAAAATATCCATAATTACCATACTATGCACCACCAATGGACAATTGTATTTTGACAGTGAATGCAGTTACAAACTCTAAAATTTTTTATCTATTTCATCGAATTATCTTGGTTTTTAGGAAGACAGCTACTGCCTAATTCGCTATAGTAAGGGTGGGACAAGATTATTCGCTAATTCGAGCTTGGTAATTATAACTGTGCTTTTGTCTTTGAACTTTGGAGTGGCTTGCCAATTAGTGAGTTTTCTTATCATGAATAAGAGGGACTGTCGAAATTGATAGTTTTTCAAAAAAGGTGGAATTGGGATGTCAACAGACAACAAAAGAATGGAACATGATTTTTTAGGGGAAAAAGAAATACCTGCTGATGTATATTATGGTATCCAAACACTACGAGCTATTGAAAATTTTCCAATAACAGGCTACCGCGTTAATGGAGATTTAATTCAGGCATTAGCAATGGTAAAAAAAGCAGCTGCTATTGCAAATATGAATACATCACGTTTGTATAGTGGATTGGGTGAAGCCATCTGTACAGCCGCCGATGAAATGATTGAAGGTAAGTGGCTCGACCAGTTTATTGTTGATCCAATTCAAGGTGGAGCTGGAACATCAATGAATATGAATATTAACGAGATTATTGCCAACCGTGCTCTTGAACTGCTTGGGCATGAAAAGGGTGCATATATTCATTTAAGTCCAAATAGTCATGTAAATATGTCGCAATCTACAAATGATGTATTTCCAACAGCAATACATATAGCAACTCTTAATTTATTAGAAAAATTACTTGAAACGATGAATCATATGCATGATACCTTCAAGAAAAAGGCTGTGCAATTTGAACATGTGATAAAAATGGGACGTACTCATCTTCAAGATGCTGTTCCAATCCGTCTCGGACAAGAATTCGAGGCATATAGTCGCGTCGTTGAACGTGATATTAACAGGATTAAGCAATCACGCAACCATTTATATGAAGTAAATATGGGCGCTACAGCTGTAGGAACGGGATTAAATGCAGACCCAAGTTATATTATTGATGTAGTAAAACAATTGGCGGAAATTAGTGGATTGCCACTAGTTAATGCCGAACATTTGGTGGATGCAACGCAGAATACAGATTCATATACAGAGGTTTCTGCAGCGCTTAAGGTTTGTATGATGAATATGTCAAAAATCGCCAATGATTTGAGAATGATGGCTTCAGGACCTCGAACTGGGTTAGCAGAAATTTCACTACCAGCACGTCAACCAGGCTCTTCGATTATGCCAGGAAAAGTAAACCCTGTCATGGCAGAATTGATCAATCAAATTGCATTCCAAGTAATCGGAAATGACCATACTATTTGCTTAGCTTCTGAAGCGGGCCAACTTGAGTTGAACGTTATGGAACCTGTTTTAGTTTTTAACTTGCTACAGTCAATTAGTATCATGAATAATGGATTCCGCACCTTTACAGATAATTGTTTAGTAGGCATTGAAGCTAATGAAGCTCGTCTTAAAGAATATGTAGAAAAAAGTGTTGGAATTATCACAGCTGTAAATCCACATATTGGCTATGAAGTAGCAGCAAGAATTGCCAGAGAAGCGACTGAAAGTGGAAAGTCAGTTCGGGAATTATGCCTTCTGCATGATGTCCTTACAGAGGAAGAATTAGATCAAATCCTAAATATTTACGAAATGACCAAACCAGGTATTGCTGGTGCAGCACTTCTAGATAGAGATTAAGTATATAAAAGGTGACAGGCACCATCCAAAAATTGGATGGTGCCTGTTTTGTTATAATAAGAGAGCTTAATTTTTTGATGTGTATAGTGTAAGGTGCTTACAAAGCACCCTTAATGATATCGATAACTTCTTGTAATTTAGGTTTACGAGGATTTGTAAATGAACATGCATCCTTCATCGCATTTTCAGCTAATGTTGGAATATCTTCCTCTTTTGCACCTAATTCTGTGAAACCAGAAGGAATGTTTAAGTCTTTAGACATTTGCTCAATTTTTGCAATGCCTTTTTCAGCGGCCTCACGAACGCTAAGGCCATCAACATTTTCACCTAAAGCAACAGCAATTTCAGCAAATTTATCTTCTCTAGCGATAAGATTGAATTTACATACATGTGGTAAAAGAATAGCATTGCATACACCATGTGGATAGTTGTAGAATCCTCCGAATTGGTGAGCGATCGCATGCACATAACCTAAAGAGGCGTTATTGAATGCCATTCCAGCTAACGATTGAGCAAATACCATTTGTTCTCTAGCTTCAATATCCTCACCGTTTGCTACAGCACGAGGTAAGTATTTTGGAATAATTTTAATTGCTTGAATTGCAAGTGCATCTGTAATTGGTGTGGCTGCAGTTGAAACATATGCCTCTACAGCATGTGTTAAAGCATCTAAACCTGTAGCAGCTGTTAAGGAGGGTGGCATTTTAACCATTAAAAGTGGGTCGTTGATTGATAAAGCAGGTGTTACATGTTTATCAACGATAGCCATTTTCACTTTGCGTGCAGAATTTGTTATAATCGTAAATTTGGTAACTTCACTACCCGTTCCGGCAGTAGTATTAATGGCCACAAGTGGAACCATTGGTTTTTTAGATACATCTACACCTTCGTAATCATGAATTGTGCCGCCATTGGCTGCTACTAATCCGATACCTTTACCTGCATCATGAGAGCTTCCTCCACCAAGAGTAACAATACCATCACAGTTTTCATCAATATAAGCCTGTAAACCCTCTGCTACGTTTTTATCAGTAGGATTTGGTTCTGCTTTTGGGAAAACGGCTACGTCCACCCCTGCTTCACGAATAATACCAGCAATTTGATCGACAACTCCTAATGCATTTAAACCTGCATCTGAGACTAATAGGGCTTTTTTAACTCCGAGACCTACTAATCGATTACCGACTTCATTGACAACTCCTTGACCAAATAAATTAACTGATGGCATGAAAAATGCACTTTGATTACCGTTTGACATAGTTAATTCCCCCAAAACATAGAGTTTTTTTGGTGTATTTTTCCTGTAAGCGCTCTCTGTGAATTAGTGTACAATAAGTTATTCTAATAATCTATAAATTTGAAAAACTGACACAGAAATTACATAAAATTAAAAACCTTCATAATATTTACACTTTGACAACGATAATATAATTTAGCAAAGCAAAAAATAAAAGGCAAAATCCGAATAAAGATTTCGCCTTTTTGTATTGAAATAAAACAATTGTTTATACAGATTGTCTTTTTCGATTCCGTAAGAATATCCATGCAATTAGAATTAGAAATATGGGAATAGCTGAGCCCATTAAGAGATTAATCGGAACATAGGACTCAAACATAAATTCGTTAAATTCTGCATAATTTTTTGCAAATATAATGGAACCCACTCCAATCAGCCATGCTAATGGAATGACTAATGGTCGGTATGAGGGTAATCGTAATGCTTGACCAATCCCTAAGCTAAGTCCGTAAAAAAACAAGGAGATTCGAATCATTGAGCCTACAGTCCAAAATAGGATAGCGATCGAATCAAAGCGATTAATGACTTCCCCAGCCCTTATATAACGAACTTCTGAAAAGGTTGGAAAGACCATTTTGGCTGCCTCAACAGGTCCGAATATTGCAATTGGCCCCGTGATTGGGCCCATGAAAATAATTAATGTAATAACTCCGGCGAATATCCCTGTTTTAACTAATTTTTTAGGTCTCTGTACATAGGGTAGTATCATACCCATAATTGCAAATTCACCGAACCATCCCATTATTGATAGAGATCCTTTTGCAACAGGTATAATCCCATTTCCTAAAATAGGTAATAAATTTGAGTAGTCTTTATTCTCATTCATAGTTAAGAAGACAAGCGTAATTCCGAATATGATCAGAATGGGTAACATAATTTGATTAACGCGCCCGAGCGTTTCCAACCCCAAATAAACAATAAAGGAAGTCAAAAGGAGAATAACAGTTACAAATGCCCAAGTAGGTGTTTCTATCATGACTTTTTTGTATGCTTCAACATATAATCGTGTCGCTAAAACAACCATCAAATAAAAATATAGGAGGTATAGAATCCCAATGATTTTTCCTGGCCATGAGAAATGCTGAAACAAGATTTCAATTAAAGTAAGTCCTGGGAAGCATTGCGACAATTTTGCTATAGCAATAATTCCAATTAATCCTAGGCAAGTACCCACAATCGCAGCAATCCAACTATCTTGTCGACTATAGAAGAAGACGACGGTCAATAGAATTAAATGACCGATAATCGTCAATGATGTAATCGCAAGCATTGCTGCCTGAGTATTGCTGATTCGGCCCTGTTCAATCATCTTTCAAACCTCCGTTTCATTTATCAATAGGGCTTAATTTATTTAATAGGCTTGCGATGGAAGGATCTCGAATATCATAGATCAAAAAAATCCCTGCAATAATTGCTAGTCCAATAATCCCAACTTGCACAAATAATGTTTTTTTTCTCTCTTTTTCAATATTTGGTAAGATTGGGGAGCTATCGAAATAATCATTAATCCAATAAGAAGTAGACTTAATATTATTTTCATACGTTACCTCGATTCATCAGGATTACTAGGATCTTTATGTAGCCCGTATCGGGATATGTTAGCCTTTACTTTTAAATCTACTTTCATATTTTTAAGACCTCCATTTCCCCAATTTGGTGCCATCAGATCCCATATCAAAGGCTGATTTCGATAGATGGCTTCTCCAAATCCAAAAATATCAGTTTGCCAATCCTTTTGGGCCTTATTTAATACAGTCGTTTCTTCTTTAATAATGATTTCTTCCAACTGTCGATTGAGCCGATCAATTTGATTACTGTCTAAATGAAGATTTGGAATTGTCACTTCGCCAATATCGGCTTCAACCTGAGTTTTAACAGTCATTTTTGTATATTTTTCAGTAATATATGGAATGAATTGTGACTTGCTATTCCTAATAATAATACTAACTTTTTTATCGTTTCCAAGGTTCATCACAATAATATCGTTTTTCAAATCACCTTTTATCCAAAGGAGTCCGTGTGTTTCCTTTTCATCTAAAAATCCTTTTAAGTTCCCTTTCTTAAAAACGGCTGTTCCGTCCAAACTGATCACTTGTGGTCTCCCTTTTTGGTAATACTGTGATTCCTGATCCTCACCTTTAGCATTAATCCCGAGGTCGTTTGCTGTCATTAAAACACCTGTTATCGGGTCTTTTGTATTACTAGTGAAGTCATTCATAAACTGGCTAATGTCTTTCACCATTTTTGTAGCGGCAAAACGACTTGATTTTGTTAAATTTTTGAATTCTAACCCCAGTGTTTTATTAAACTCAGGGGAAGTATTGATCACATCTGCAGCTTTCCCCTTTGTGACAAGTAGGTAGATATTTGGACGAAATTCATTTTCCCTACTAATAAAATCTAATGAGGGGATCATTTTTTCTCTGGCTGCTTTTTCTCCAAAAACAACAACATCTAAATGTCCGAAATAGATTTTATCAGAAATCGATTTTGATAATTTACTTATGGCTTCAAAAATGGTTTGACCGGTTGCTGTCTCAATTAAATATCTATTTTGTTTTCCATACCTAGGTCCACCAACTGATTCTGGAAAAAGTTCGGAGGGCCTAACTATTACAGTTGTAATTTCAAATTCTCCTGCTTCGTTGAAATCAATCCCCAGGGCGTTAATAATTCCAAGATCATGAATTTCCTTTGCACTCCAGCAACCAGAAAGAAGGAAAGGGATAAAAAGTAGCTGAAGGATCATTAGTCTTTGTGTCAATCTCATTCTTCATCTTCCTCCTTATTTTGTGGAGGTTTTGCATAATTCCCATCGCCCGCCCGTCTACTATTTTCTATATCAAGTCCAGCAGGGCGCGTTTTCATGGCCCACCATGGTGCACGAATGAAAACATCTTTCCAGCTTTCTTTTCGTGCAGGGGAAACAGGTGAGAAATATGGAACACCAAAAGAGCGTAAACTAACTAAATAGGCTAATCCAAACATGAGTCCGACAATGATCCCCATAAACCCGAATATCCCAGCCAATATAAGTAAAGGGACACTGGAAAAGCGGATAATCTGATGAAAGGAATAATTCGGTAAAATAAATGATGTTAAAGATGTAACAGATATTACAACAGCTAGCTCGGGACCAATTATCCCTGCTTGAACAGCTGTTTGTGAGATAATCACGAGTCCTAAAATAGTAATCGTTGCTCCACCAAAAGTTTTCGGCATACGTAAGCCTGCTTCACGGACAAGTTCAAATGTTAAAAGCATGAAGATTGCTTCAATTACGACTGGATACGGCAAGGATTCTCGGTCGGCAGCAATCTTAATCAAGAATGGATCTTGGAGCAAGTCTTGATGAAAGGTTGTTAAAGCAATATAAAAGGCTGGTAAAATCAGTGTTATAAAAAGGCCGAGAAATCGAATCCATCGCAGTAGGGTGGCCACTAGTGACGAGTCATAGTAATCCTCATTTGAATGCAGAAATTCAACAAATAAAGCTGGAACCGTTAATGCAAACGGTGAACCGTCGACAAGGATAGCGACCTTTCCATCCAATAAGCCACCGCAAACACGGTCTGGTCGTTCAGTACTGAAAACCGTTGGAACTGGCGATCTAGGGGAATCCTTTATCATTGCTTCGATGTAATGGCTTTCTAAAATACCGTCAATGTTTATTCTCTCTAGTCTGTGATGAACTTCTTTAATAATTTCATCACTCGCAATCCCTTTAATATAAACGACACTAATCTGTGTATTGGTTTGTTTTCCGATCGTTACATTTTCTACTTTTAATGCTGATGTTTTGATTTTCCGCCTGATCAACATCACATTTTTTTGAAGATCTTCAACAAAGCCTTCTCGGGGACCTCTAACCGTTCGTTCTGTAACTGAATCTGTAATGGTTCGGCCAAGTGTGTTGATTGAACGAAATACAAATGCATTTCGAATTTCATCAACAAGTAATACAGTATTCCCTGCCAAAATTTGTTCAACAACATGTTGAATTTGGTCTATTTCCATTACAGTGCTATAGGTGAAGCGTTTATGGATGAAAGATGGCACAGATTCCTTCAAATCAGTTATTTTTGAATAAGATGATAGGCCTTGTTCAATTTCAAACATGGCCTGAGTGCTGACCATTTCAGACAGATAGACCAAGCATCCCGCTTGGTTACTGAATTGAGTAATATGAAAAATAATATCGTCACATGATTCAAACATAACCTTTAAGTTATCAATATTTTGCATAAGAGAAGAAGAGAGTGAATTTGAAAAATCACTTTCGTGAATGATCCTATTTTTTGAAAACGATCCTGTCATGAGCCAAACACCTCCTAAACAATACGTTTTCCTAAGAGGTATGTAATTATTCAAAAGTGTAGAAATCATACATTGAAGAATTTGCTAAATAAATATGGAGGCTAACACAAGTTAAGCTAAAAGGAGAGATTGGTGAAGAACAAGCTTGGAATTGAACAGGACAAAGGGGGATGGATCTTATTAATGTGCCTTCTCTCATTCGAAATATAGTTGGTTTCAGTGTAAGGTGTATCATCAAAGTGTTCATTATTAATTTTAGCATTGTTTATGGTCCTTCCATCATAAAAATAAGTAAGGAGGATTCATATTATGAATTTATTAAAGAATAAACTGGCCCTTTTTTCACCAATTATTGTTTTGGTAGTGGTTATCATCTTTGGTCTAACAATTGCTCCAACCCTAAATCCAACACCTAAAAACGTACCCATAGCTATTGTAAACGAAGACATGGGGGTAGATGTTCCCAATCAAGGAAAATTGAATATGGGAAAAACAATATCAGAAAAAATCAAGGAAATGTCCAATCCAATACCTGAAAAAGAACCAGTTGTTAAATGGATTTCTGTAAGTAGCTATGAAAAAGTGAAGAAGGGTTTAGATAATAAGGATTATTATGCAGCATTCATTATTCCAAAAGATTTTAGTTTGAAACAAGCTTCACTTCGAACTCCAAACCCTGCTACTCCTGAGGTTAAAATAGTGATAAATCAAGGAATGAACACAATGGGTGCCACAATGGCTGGGCAGGTGTTAAATGGGGTTGTTGACAATCTAACTAATAATATCCGTACAGAAATAGTAGCAGGGTTTGAAAAACAAGGCCAGCCATTAACAACAAAACAGGCTGCTACACTAGTGGCACCGATTGCTAAAAAAGTAACAAATGTAAATGAAATTGGAACTCATAGCGCAAATGGAAATGCACCTATCTCCTTATTCCAACCACTTTGGATCGGTAGTATAGCTGGAGCAGTTATCCTATTTTTGATGATGAATAAATTAGTTTTTGCGGATCGAAAAGAAAAATTCATGAACCTATGGATACAGATTTGTACAGGGGCTGTCATTGCTCTATTTGCTGGATTTGGCTTGACATGGATTGCTGACACATTAGGAATGAATATTCAAAAATTTACAGATACTGCCTTATTTTTAGCGATTGCATACTTCAGCTTTTTCTTAATGATTACGGCTGTTTTATCGTGGTTGGGTATTAAGGGGATTGGAATCTTTGTGATTATTCTATTCTTCGGGGCGCCACTTTTAGCGATGGCACCGGAGTTTATGTCCCCATTTTACCGTGATTGGATTTATTCTTGGTTGCCAATGCGTTTCATGGTTGAAGGAGTGCGAGAGTTATTCTACTTTGACAAAGGGTTAAGCTTTAATCATGCTACATCTGTTTTACTATGGATCGGCATCATCAGTCTTATCGTTACACTTGTTTCCGGTTTAAAATCGTGTTCTATGAGCACGGTTAAAACAAAAAAATATAACATGTAAAGCCGTGGTTAGTTTTTAACCTTGGCTTTGTCTTTATAAAAAATAAAGCTTGTCTAGAATAGAGTTAAAAAAGGGAAGTGTTCACTAATGTCTGTTGGAAAGAGTGCGTCATAAGAAAGGAAGGATTAAGGATGGAACTTCAAGTTGGGCTCGATGTCGGTTCGACAACGGCAAAGCTAGTGGTGTTAAACAACCAGAATGAAATCATCTTTAAATCATACCAACGACATTTTTCTGATATTAAAAATACAACATTAAAACTTTTGAACCTGGTTGCTGATCAATTCCCACATGCAAAGCTAAAAATGAATGCAAGTGGTTCATCGGGGATAGGGCTTTGCGAACTTTTGGGAATTCCTTTTATCCAGGAGGTGGTCGCCTGTACAGAGGCAGTCAAATCAACGGACCCAAATATCGATGTAATTATTGAACTTGGCGGTGAGGATGCCAAGCTAATCTATTTATCAAATGGATTGGAGCAACGAATGAATTCGGCCTGTGCCGGGGGAACAGGGGCATTCATCGATCAAATTGCATCACTGCTGAATACGGATGCTGAAGGGCTGAACCTACTTGCTAGCGCAGCTGAGAAAATCTACCCGATCGCTTCAAGATGTGGTGTATTTGCGAAAACGGATATTCAACCGCTTTTAAATGAGGGGGCAAGAAGAGAGGATATTGCTGCCTCAGTGTTTCAAGCTGTTGTCAATCAGACAATTGGGGGGCTTGCCTGCGGACGCCCGATTCGTGGGAATGTCGCCTTTCTAGGTGGCCCACTGACATTCCTAAATCAATTAAGGCATCGATTCATCGAAACGTTGCATTTAAAAGATGAGCATGTACTGCATAGCCAAAATGGACATTATTATGTTGCGATTGGAGCAGCACTTGAAAGCGAACGAAATGATTCAATAGATATTGAAGAGCTGATCCAATTATTATCCGAATTGAATAACATGAAAGCTCCCACTACATCCCACCAACATAATCCGCTTTTTTCAACTGAATCTGATTTTCTCTCATTCCAAAATCGCCATAAGAGTGCAAAGGTAAAAAAAGAGCCCCTCGCAACCTATCAAGGAAATGCCTTCTTAGGGGTAGATGCTGGTTCAACAACGACAAAAATGGTCTTAATCGGTGAAAATGATGAAGTGTTGTATAGCTTTTATGAAAAAAATAAAGGTGATCCGGTTACTACTGCAAGAATGGGATTACAGAATCTTTATGAGTCCATTCCCGACAAAGTAAAGATTGGCTATTCTATGGTGACCGGTTATGGGGAAAAATTAATCCAAGCAGCTTTTCAAATGGATGATGGTGAAATTGAGACGGTTGCACATTATCAAGCCGCGAAAAAATTCCAGCCTGATGTTGATTTTATTTTAGATATTGGCGGACAGGATATGAAATGTATCAAGATCAAGGATGGGGTCATTGACCGGATCATTTTAAATGAAGCTTGTTCGGCCGGTTGTGGATCATTTTTAGAAAATTTCTCAGAGTCATTAGGGTTGAATATTCAGGATTTTTCAAAACTTGCATTAACCTCAGAAGCTCCAGTGGAACTTGGTTCACGCTGCACTGTCTTTATGAATTCCAAAGTTAAACAAGTCCAAAAGGAAGGCGCTAGTATCGCTGATATTTCTGCGGGCTTATCGTATTCTGTTATCTTGAATGCCCTTTATAAAGTAATAAAAATGAAATCAATGGACGAAATGGGGCGCCGAATTGTAGTTCAGGGCGGTACATTTTTAAATGATGCAGTGTTAAGAGCCTTTGAAAAATTGACTGGTAAAGACGTGATCCGTCCTGATTTAGCTGGTTTGATGGGGGCGTATGGAATCGCATTGCTAGCCAAACAGCGCTGGATTAAAGATACGAAGTCACAGCTATTATCAGAAGATAAGTTACAAGGGTTTCAAGTGACGACAACACATCGACGTTGTGGAATTTGTGAAAACAACTGCCCGATTACGATTAACCGTTTTGGTGGCAAACGGGCATTAATAACGGGGAATCGTTGTGAGCGTGGGGCAGGAAAACAGAAACAAAAAAGCTCGCTGCCAAATTTAATTGAAGAAAAGCTAGGGAAGTTATTCCAACGGACTGGTTTGACAGGAAGTGCTGCATATCGTGGCGTCATTGGAATCCCGCGCGTGTTAAACCTTTTTGAAAACTATCCATTCTGGCATCAATTTTTTACTGAACTGGGCTTTGAAGTTCGATTATCGGATCCATCAGGAAAAGAAATATTTGAAAAAGGAATTGAGACGATTCCTTCTGAATCTGTTTGTTATCCAGCAAAGCTTTCTCATGGACATGTGATGAATTTGATTGAGAAAGGTGTACAGACCATTTTTTACCCTGCTGTTGTATTTGAAAAAAATGAGCATAACACACTGCAAAACCATTTTAACTGCCCAATTGTCGCTTCCTACCCGGAAGTTATTCGTGTAAATATGGCAAAGGATCTTGAAGAAAATCAAATTCGGTTACTCCATCCATTTTTATCAATGGATGATCCTTCTTCACTAGTGAAAGAATTATTTATTTGCTTCAAGGACATTTCAAAACTAGAAATCAAGCAAGCTCTAAAAAAAGCTAAACAGGAAGAAGTAGCATTTACGGGGTGGCTTCACCGACGCGGTGAGGAAGTGATTGCTCAATTAGAACGAGATCATATAAAAGGTATAGTAGTTGCAGGGCATCCGTACCATATTGATCCGGCAATCAATCATGGTCTATCAGATGAAATCAATAAGCTCGGGATGGCTGTTTTAACAGAGGATTCCATTTGTCATCTTGCCGAGGATCAACAACGTAGCAATGTAGTAAATCAATGGACATTTCATTCCAGGTTGTATCAAGCAGCAGACGTTGTTAAAAAGTACCATCAGCTTGAATTGCTGCAGGTTACATCATTCGGCTGTGGTCTTGACGCGATCACCACGGATGCTGTTGAAGAAATATTGGAAGAGGGCCATCAACTCTATACCTGGATAAAAATGGACGAAATTAGTAATCTAGGTGCCGCAAGGATTCGATTACGTTCGTTAAAGGCAGCAATTGAAGAAAGAGATAAACAAAAAGACGCACTCAAACTGGTAGATACACCGAAAAGAATCGAACCGATTTTTTCCAAAGAGGATAAAGAAGGTTATACCATTCTTGCTCCCCAAATGGTGCCGACTCATTTTGCATTGTTTGAGAAAGCATTCCGACTTCATGGATACCATTTTAAAGTCCTTAAGGAGGTTTGTGATCATGATGTGGAGGAGGGTTTAAGATTTGTAAATAATGATGCTTGCTATCCGGCAGTAGTGTCGATCGGTCAATTACTATCGGCTTTAAAAAGTGGGGACTATGATTTAAATCGGACCGCGGTCATCATGTCCCAGACCGGTGGAGGCTGTCGAGCAACGAATTATTTAGCTTTGCTGAAAAGTGCCATGAAAAATGCTGGAATGTCACAAGTTCCTGTTCTCTCCTTGAATTCTGGCAGCTTGACGGCTGATACTCAGCCTGGATTTAAAATATCAGTGTCTTTGGCAAAAAAACTAGTTATTTCTTCATGCTTAGGTGATTTGTTGATGAGATTGAAGCTCGCAATCAGACCATACGAAACGATTAAAGGTAGTTCACAAACACTATATGATGATTGGTTAGTGCGCTGCCAAGAGTTGTTAGCTAATTTTTCTATGAATAGATATCGACAGGTTATAAAGGCGATGATCAATGATTTTAATAATATTGAAGTATCCATTGTAAAAAAGCCTCGTGTAGGAATCGTTGGTGAAATACTTGTGAAATTCCATCCCTTTGCCAATAATCAACTTATCGAGCTTATTGAGCTTGAGGGAGGTGAAGCAGTCGTTCCTGATTTTATCGACTTCTTTTTATACTGCCTTTATGATCGTGGTTTTAATGCTGCTCACTTCGGTAAATCAAAGATTGATGCAGCAATCGGAAGTATTGCAACAAAGTTTATCGAATATTACCGAAAGCCAATCCGTGAGGGCTTACTTGCGAGTGAACGATTTGATGTCCCCCTCGAATTTAATGAACTCGCTACAAAAGCGGCTCGCTTCTTAAGTTTAGGAAATCAAATGGGGGAAGGATGGCTGCTTCCAGGAGAAATGGCTGAACTAATGGAAAGTGGGGTCGAAAATGTGGTGTGTGTGCAGCCATTTGGTTGCTTGCCAAATCATATTGTTGGAAGAGGAATGTTCAATGCGATAAAAAAGGACTTTCCCAATGCCAACTTAATTTCTATCGATTATGACTCAAGCGTAAGCAAAGTTAACCAAATTAACCGCATAAAGCTAATGATCAACATAGCAAAAAATAAAAATTACTGATTACTTTTACTCATTCAAAAAGATCAACTTGAAAGTAAAAATATGAAAATGTCTTCTCTATGCTCGTTTATTCTAAAACGAGGCATAGAGGCGGCATTTTTTTTGCGATTTATCATTAATTTAATCAAAAAAGTCTTAACAGGGCTTATCTCCGCAGAAGTCCACAAATCCCGTTCAATCGATCATAATTAAAAATGTCATAATTAACGGAATACTCTTTTTTCACTATTAACATAGTGAAAAAGGTACACTAAGGGTAAAGAGTGAGATAAAATAAAGGCAAAGATTTCACAAGGTAAAAAAGAAAAATAGTCTAATATAAAGGAGAACATCATATGGCCTACAATTCACCAGAAAAAATAGTCGAAATTACAATAAATAATGGAGTGAAGAAATCAAAATTTCCTCTATCACAATCTCTTATTTTAGGATTCCAAGCAGGCGCATTTATTGCGTTAGGTTATTTGCTTTGCGTTCGGACAACAGCAACATTAACTGGAGATTTGGCCGGATTAAGTAGTTTGATAGGTGGTGCTGTATTTCCAATCGGGCTCATTCTTACTTTACTTGCAGGTGGAGAACTTCTGACGGGGAATATGATGGTTATGCCTCTAGCCAGGTATGCAAAAAAAATTAACACAAAACAAGTGATAAAGAATTGGTTCTTTATAACAATTAGTAACTTTATTGGGGCTATTTTTGTTGCCTATTTTTTCGGGCATTTGATTGGCTTGACAGAAACAGGACCTTACTTAGCAAAAACTGTTGCTACTGCTGGACTGAAAATACACACAACGTTTATGCAAGCATTTCTTTCCGGAATTGGCTGTAATTATTTAGTTACCGCGGCTGTATGGCTTTGCTACGGTGCAGAAGATATCACCGGAAAAGTTTTCGGTATCTGGGTTCCAACCATGACCTTTGTTGCTGTTGGATTCCAGCACGTTGTCGCCAATATGTTTATCATTCCCGCTGCTATTTTTGCAGGTCACTTTACTTGGATGGATTATTTACACAATTTTATCCCTGTATTCTTAGGAAATGCCGTTGGTGGAAGCGTATTCATCTCGATGGCCTACTGGTATGCCTTTAAGAAAAAGGAATCTAGCATTAAGCAGTCAAATGATTTTCTTACTTCAAAAAAAGGTGCGTAGAAAATCCATAATAGAATGTATTTAACCCCAAGATGATAGCCATTGAATTAAATTGTTTTTACCAACCACCCTCATGCTTGCAAAGGGTGGTTTTCTGCAAATAGAACATTAGAACTAGTCCTCTTTGCTACTTTGTAGTATATTCGATATAATATTAATTTTAAAAATGTTTAAACAATTGATATAGATTACTGGTAACTAGTCTTTTACTGTTTCAAATGACCCCTTCGTTTAGGCAATGCAAATTTAATCATAGGAGATGATGAGTATGCGGCTCATATTTCTAGCATTCTTAGTTCCCCAAAAATACTTTCCCGCTTTTGTTAATAGTAAGACATCCTCAGCAATGGTAATCAACCAAAATACTAGTAAATTAATTTTAGGAATAACCGTTATCATTTTACTTATTCTTTTTATCGTTAAAAAATATGTGACCCATTTAAAAGATAAGCTCTATTCTAATTATCAGCAGCTTTTACGTGCAAATCAAGAATTAGCAGTCGCAAAAGAAAATTTACAAATCAATTACAATGAACTTTTGGACAAACAGTCTGCACTCATTACAAGTGAAGAACGATACCGCCTTGCTGTGGAAACAGCCAATGATGGGCTGTGGGATTGGGATTTACAGGAAAATAAATGTTACATATCGGAAAGATGGAAGGAACGTTTATCTCTCCCGGAAAGTGCGATTGTGAATCATTATGAAGTCTGGTTAGGACAAATGCATCCTGAAGATGAAGCGAGGGTTCGTCAACTAGTAAAGGATTATTTAGAAGGAAAAACAGATAAGTATTATATTGAATATAGATTGAGAGACGCTTTTGACAACTATATTTGGACCTTAAGTATAGGTAAATTGATAAAAGACCAGTTTGGAAACAATCTTAGAATGGTCGGATCTCATACGGATATTACTGAAAGAAAAGAATATGAAGAAAAGATATATAAAATGGCTTATTATGATGGACTAACGAACATACCAAATCGGTCTTACATGATTGAAAAACTTGATAGAGCAATAAATCTGTCAATAGAATTGAATGTAAAAGGAGCGTTATTTTTTTTAGATCTAGATAATTTCAAGCAAATCAATGATACTCTTGGTCATGATTTTGGGGATCAACTGTTAAAGACAGTTAGTGACAGGCTAATATCCTGCATAGGATCGGATTTTATTATGGCTAGACTCGGAGGCGATGAATTTGTCATTTTAAAAGAAATAATAACCTCAAAAAGTGAAGTGGAGGAAACAGCACAACGAATCATACATCTTTTTCAAAATAAATGGATAGTAGAAGAAAATGAGATGTTTGTGACAGTTAGTATGGGATCAACCATTTTCCCAGACGATGGGAAAAGTGTTCGGAAAATCCTTAAAAATGCTGATACGGCCATGTATTGTGCAAAGGATGCAGGGAAAAATGCGTACAATGTCTTTGATGAAACCATGCTTGAAACTGTATTGGTTCGTAAAGAGATGGAAATGGATTTGAGGAAAGCAATTGAATGTCATGAATTTAAGTTATTCTATCAGCCGTATTTTAAAGCAAATACAAGGGAAATAGCTGGTATTGAAGCGTTAATTAGATGGTTCCATCCACAAAAAGGCTTGATTTCTCCAACAGAATTTATTCCAATTGCAGAGGAAACCGGCCTAATCACCGGAATTGGAGAATGGATTTTAAGAGAAGCCTGCAGGCAAAATGAGGAGTGGCAAAAAAAAGGGTATCAAAAAATAGCTGTTGCAGTTAACATTTCTACATTACAAATCTCTCATAATAGCCCACAACTTTTAAAAGGTATCTTGTCTGAATCTGGTCTGGAAGCAAAATGGCTCCAGATTGAAATAACAGAAAGTGAAGTTATGGAAATAGTAGAGGAAAATATCCTCATATTAAATCAAATAAGAGAATCTGGAATAAAGATATTGTTAGATGATTTTGGAACAGGCTATTCTTCGCTCTCATACTTGAAAAAGCTTCCGCTTGATATGGTTAAAATAGACAGGAGTTTTATTTTAGATATTGAAAGGCAAGAAAAAGAGATAGTGATAACAGAAGACATTATTTCGATCGCCCATAAGCTAAACCTTGAAGTAATTGCAGAAGGTGTTGAAACGCAAGAACAAGTGGATTACCTACTAAATCATGAATGCGACTTCTTACAAGGTTTTTTCTTTATCGAGCCCTTATGTGCTGAAGAAATGGAAGGATTGTTGAAAAATAATCTTAGCCTTTAAAAGAAGAAATGCAAAGGTTTAGAAGAATGTCGACACCGGGTTTGACGAGGTAATAGGCTATTCGGAAGTTCAACCATAATTTGTAAATAGTAGAGCGTAGTTGCACTTATGCCCTAGTAGAATTTATGGATATAAATTCTGTTTAGCCAAAAAAGGATCTGCCCCGCGGCAGATCCTTTTTTTAAAAAATTAATGACCTAATCCAACATGATCGACATGTTTCACGTGTTGATAATTGAGTGCGATAAATAGTACTGATAGTAAAACGAAACCTGCTCCTACAATAAACGGAATTTGTGGGTTATACCACTCTGCTAATTTACCTGCAAGAAAGGGAGCTATTGCTCCTCCGATGAAACGAAGAAAGCTATAAGCAGCAGATGCAGTTGATCGTTCAACAGGTGCAGAATTCATAACTGCCGTTGTAATCAGGGTATTGTTATTTCCTAATACTGCACCTGCGAAAATTACAGCAGTGATTACTACCCATGGAGTTGATGCCCAGATTCCCATGATGACTAGAAGAATAGCAAACAATGTTAACATTGCACACATGGATTTAATGGTTCCAAACCACGTTTGAAGTTTTGGAGCTACGAATACTGAAGTAATTGCCAGTAATAATCCCCAACCAAGAAAGACATAGCCTAATCCATGCTCATCTAAGCCCATAACAAAAGGTGCGTAAGCAAGCAATGTGAAGAATCCAAAGTTATAAAGGGCAGCCGCAATCCCAAACGTTAAAAGAGAACGGTGCTTCAAAGCACGGAATGGATCTAATAAAGATATTTTCGTTTTAACCATTTTTTTGCTTTTCTCTTTAGGCATTAAAATGGTTAGGCCAATGAAGGCTAACACCATTAAGGCAGCGACTCCAAGAAACGGGCCTCTCCAGGACATGGCACCTAGCCAGCCTCCGAGAAGTGGTCCAACTGAAATTCCAAGACCAACAGCTGCTTCATATAAGATAATAGATGTAGCTGTACCACTAGTAGAAAGTGACACGATAGCGGCTAATGACGTTGCAACGAACAGTGCATTGCCTAGCCCCCAACCGCCACGTAGTTCAACAAGTGCCCAAATACTATTTGAAAACCCTCCGAGTGCAGAAAACAATGCAATTATTATAATCCCTGTTAGTAGAGTCCATTTGATACCAATCCTTGATGAAACTGCACCGGTAATGAGCATGGCCACTGCCATAACGGCATTATAGCTTGTAAATAGCAATGTTACCTGGCTATGCGTAGCATCCAGGTTTTTTGCAATGGCTGGTAAAATCGGATCGACAAGACCGAGACCCATAAAAGCAATAATACTAGCGAAAAAGACGGCCCATACAGCTCGAGGTTGTGTTAATAAACCTGTCTTTTGTTCCGTAGATGAAATGATTTCAGAAGGTGATGTTGCTGCAGGTTGTGGTAGTGATGACATTTGTAAATCTCCTATTCTATTACCTTTTTTCCGGTTGACTCTTACTATTTTTAACCACTTTAAAGAATGGCTTTGAAAGAATTCCTAATAACGTCTCCGCGGCTAATGATTCCAACTAAGACACCGTTTCGTTCAACTGGGAGTTTTTTAATATGTTTTTTTCCTAAGATTGCTGCAATATTCTCCAATTCCTCATCCCAAGTAACTTTAAAAACTTTCTTTCGGGCAATTTCAAGGACATTTAAATTGAGGAGTCTTTTTGTTCTTTCCTCGAATTCCTCGTCGTCTCCTTTTATCACGAATGCATAGTAGAATGAATCAATGACTCGATCCTCATGTTTGCCAATGTAGCGCATAATATCTCCGTCACTTACATAAGCAACAATTTGATTTTTGTCATTAACTACCGGAATACCACTGATCCGATTTTCAATAAATTTTTCAATAACAGACCGAACAGTATCGCTTTCCTTAACCTTATAAACTTGGCTGATCATAATTTCGTGAGCTTGCATTTCCATCCCCCTATCAAACTATTTTTTAAAATAAAATGTGCTTGAGAATATATAATTGTATTATACAACCATTCTTAATGTTGTCAATAGTGCTTTTAAAAGTCGCCGTTTTCGAACATCCCATATATTCCTTCAATAATGGTAGTGTTTGTTTTTTGCTGACCTGCGATTAAAACAGGCATTTGTTGCTCCTGTCCAATTTCGTGGAATTCAATAAAATCAGATTCCTCAAACGTAACATGTAAACCTGCATTTTTTAACAAAATTGCCCATAATGCTATTGACCCTTTTCCTGACAATCTTTCACAAGTAATGAATTTACTTTCTTCGTCCTTTAAAAGAGGTCGAATAAGATTAAGTAGGTAGGCTTGTTCGTTTTGGTGAGCCAAGCTATCTAGATCCTCTTTAGACCAAGGGGGTTGCACATCTGGAAATTCCCCAATTATTTCATGAAAAGACCGTAATGACGTGATAAGATTAAATGAATTTTCGGGAAAATATTCTTGAATATCATTAAAATCCATAGTTAAAAATGAGATATTGGGTAGATTTAAATTCCGTGCAAGTTCATTTGCACATTTAATTGCATTTCCATGGATATCAATTCCAATAATATCTGAATGAGGGAACAGCATTGCGTAAAAACAAGTAACAATACCATTATCGCAGCCTAAATCTAAGATTTTGTTAGGTGCTTTAATTTGATAATTTGTAAACCATTCAAAATAGCTTTTATATAAATCAGTAGAAAAATTCGAAACATCTAGGCTTAATTTTAGATTTTGATTTTTAAATTCGTAAAGGCTTTCTGCATCGCTATCACCTTCATTATGCTTCTGAAATGCCTGATCAAGCTGATCAAGAATATCTTCTTCATGATTCCTTTCTAAGTGCTCCCAAAACTCTTGATTGTTACAACTTGCTTTTAGTCCAATCAAGTTTAAATAGTTTGAAACGAACTGTACATTTTCCGAAACGCTTTTATCGGACATGTTAAGATCAAATCCTCCCTAGTGAAAAAAACATTATTATCTATTATTAAAGGGGCTGTTAAACCTGCCTATGGAATTCCGATTCCATTCCTTTTATTTTGCTCTCTTAGTTAATTTACCTAATCAATTCTTATTTGTAAAAGGTTGTTATAGGTAACGACTGAATGTATTGTGTGTTATAATATTCTGATAAAAGGAGGCGTTTTTGTGGAGGAAAAGGTAATAAAGGCAATACAGGACGTGTACCCGGATGATTTTGCATGGTGTTATGGTTGTGGACGGCTGAATGAAGAGGGCCATCATTTCCGAACTGGTTGGCTAGGGGAGCAAACTATGACGATTTTTACTCCTAAACCAGAGCATACTGCCCTTCCTGGATATGTTTACGGTGGAATGATTGCGTCGTTAATTGATTGCCATGGAACAGGTTCAGCTGCCTTGGCATTACATAAAAAGAATGGACAAGTAATAGGGGATGGGTCAGATGCTCCTCGTTTTGTTACTGCATCATTAAAAGTGGATTATCTAAAACCAACCCCACATGGTGTGCCATTAAAAGCGGTCGGAACTCTACAGGAGATCCATCCGAAAAAGTGGAAGGTAGAGACGGAAGTATATGCAAATAACCATCTTTGCGCCCGCGGTGAAGTCGTTGCCGTGGTAATGCCGAGTACTTTTTTAGCTAAAGAAGAAAAGTAGAAGTATAATCTTGATTCTCTTTGCTCAACCTGCAAAGAGGATTTTTTAAATCGAAAAATATTTAATTCAAGAAACAAAAGCTGCAATCGTTTTGCAAAAGTAAATGGAAATAGGCAAGTTTTCATTATGTAATAAAAGGCTTAAATAAAGAATAAGATATGTAGTCAAATTAAAAATCTCATGAAAAGGAGTGAAAGAATGGATTATATTTCAGATCTCTCCTATAACCAATTATTAGTTCTACCTTTTCGAAAGGAAACAGGTGTTTTGAAAAAGGATCTCCCCATGTATTCGACAATGACCCCAACTATCCCGCCATTTCTCCCATCTCAGAGTGTAAGTAGGTACCCCAAAAATCCGTCTTTTCACATGCAAATTGAAATACTTAAATATCGAGATAAACATAAATAGTATTGTTTTAACTTTTGAGAATAAGAAACTCATTTTAGCTTCACTCTAATCAGTGCTTTGGTAGGGGATACGAAGAAAAGCTAGTATTTGCCCGCATTTTTAAAGTTATTCTTTTCTATTTTTATATAATTTTTTCCTTTTTTTAGGAATATCGCAAGAAAAACAGAATAAAATAGGGAAATAAAAAATAGCTTCATTTTTTTAATTGAATATGAAAGAGCTATTCAAAATTAAAAGAGAAGTTGGGGAAAAATGAAAAAGGGTATATGGGTTATTTCAATTGTATTAACTTCTAGTTTAATAGGATTAACTGGATGTTCAGAGAACAAGGTAAAAGAAAAGGCACTTGAAAAAAAGGTAACTGAATTGCAAAAGCAAGTTGAGCAAGAGAAGAAATCAAAAGAAGCCGATGACAAAGCAAAGAAACAAGCAGAACAGAAGCCGATTGTCGTAAATATAGTGGATCCGAATACAAAAAGTTTCGTAAAAAGTTTTGTTCCAAAAGAAATGGGATTTGGAACAAATAATGAAAAATATAAACAGGAAATTGAAAAGTGGGCAAAGGACGTAGCAAGGGGAACACAAACTACACCTGGATATGATAAGAGAATGCTCCCTGATAGGATCGGTGTTAATGGATTAATTGTAAAAGGAAGTCCTAGAACTATATTGGAGGAGTCGGAGTTGTCTGAAAAGGTACTCCAAGCTTCGGAAAAGGGTGGGGATGTGGAGTTGCCACTCTATGTGACGCAAAGTGGATATAAACCTGAAGATGCTTCTCATTTAGCTGAAGTAGTGGTCGCTACTTATTCGACTCATTTTAATAGTAGCGTTGTAGGAAGAGGGAAAAATATTGAACTATCAGCGCAAGCCATTAATAATGTCATTATCGGGACTGGGGATATATTCTCTTTTAATACAACTGTTGGACCGAGTGACCAAGAACACGGGTATCAAAAAGCGAAAGAAGCTGTAGACGGGAAATTAGTCGATGGAATAGGTGGCGGCATTTGTCAGACATCCTCAACATTGTATAATGCCATCGATCAATTAGGCGTTAGTTACGTCGAAAAGCACCATCATTCATTACATGTTGGATATGTTCCAACAGGGAGAGATGCAACGGTATCCTATGGTGGAGCGGACTTTAGATTTCAAAATACGACAGGTGTGCCATTACTATTAAAAGCAATTGTTAGAGCTGGGACACTGACAGTAGAGGTAAGAACATCGAAACTGTATCAAGCCAATATAAAAAAGGGGCTTTAAGCTATCACGTCAGGAAGTCTGAGTAAAAGTTCCAAAGTAGTTTCAATAGTATAGTGAAATCAAATGGATATTCTTATTCAATTTCACTCGTGAAAACGCTTGGAAAATCCAAGCGTTTTACTATTTTTTCCAATTATCAACTAAGATTTCTAATAATAAAAATAATTACTTCAAACCTCAAATAAAGAATTAGCATGTATCATCTATGGCCATTTTCTAATACTAAAAAAAGAGGTGATTTTTTATGGGAAAATGGAATGAACAGGCAGCACCGAATAATAATTTACCAGCGAAAACGATTCGCTCATCAGATCAATTACTGGGAAACCAGGCAGAACATGAATTCTCAGAGGAGCTTTCTGATGGAGGCGAACGGAACCAAATCATTAAAACGAACGAAAATAATAAAAATAGGAGAAAAAATAAATAAAGCTAACTAGTTAAAAAAACAGTTTGGAGCCCTCCCTTTGCTCGTACCTGGCAAGGGGAGGGCTTTTTAAGAAAATTATTTTAAATGAAGACTCATAATTTATATAATGGACACATAATTCCTCAACTCGAAAAATTGAAAATTAATAAACAAAAATGAAGTCATTTTTGATAGAATGATATAAGTTGATTTTTTTAGAAGTCCTCTGCCCATATGGGGGAGTTTCTTTTGTATTGGCTAGAATCTTCGCGGAACCGTTGCTATTCCTAAACTAAACGTGTTGGATACACAGCCAGTAAAATCTACATCGTGAACTTGAACTAGGGGGATTACTAATGCATTTAAATGGTCAAGAATTGGAAGTACTGCGGATTATTGAAAAAAACAGCCGAATCGAATTGCAGGATTTGGCTAAAATGACGAATCTATCAGAAGAAGAAATTGGCACGACTTTAAAGAAGTTAGAAGAAATGCGTGTGATTGTTCGCTATTCCACAATTATTAACTGGGCAAAAGTAGATGAACAACAAGGGGTTACGGCAATGATTGATGTAAAGGTAACCCCGAAACGAGGTGTTGGTTTTGAAGAGGTTGCCAAAGGAATTTACCGGTTTAAAGAGGTGAATTCTGTTTACTTAATGTCTGGTGCCTATGATTTATCGGTTATTGTGGAAGGTCGTACCATGAATGAAATTGCTACGTTCATATCTGAAAAGTTATCTACATTGGACTCCGTCGTTTCAACAACCACTCATTTCATTTTGAAAAAGTATAAACATGATGGCACTGTTTTTGACGAAACTGAAGATGATAAACGGATTGTGGTGTCCCCATGATTAAAACTTCCTTCGTATCAAAAACGGTTCAAGACTTAAAGCCATCTGGAATTCGGCGCTTTTTTGACCTTGCTGCAAATATGAAAGGAGTTATTTCGCTCGGTGTAGGGGAGCCGGATTTTGTAACATCATGGTCGGTTAGGGAAGCGGCCATTCATTCATTGGAACAAGGTTATACTACTTATACGGCAAATGCAGGTATGCTTGAGTTAAGAACTGAGATTTCCCGCTATATGGAAAGACAATTTCATATTTCATATAACCCAAACGATCAAATTATTGTAACAGTCGGTGCAAGTCAGGCCCTTGATATAGCACTGAGAGCCATTTTGAATCCCGGAGAAGAAGTGATTGTCGTTGAGCCATGTTTTGTTGCTTATGCTCCTTTAGTGACGCTTGCGGGAGGAAATCCAGTGACTGTTCAAACGTTAAAGGAAAATGATTTTAAGTTATTACCTGAACAATTGGAGGCAGCGATTACACCGAAAACAAAAGCTTTGCTTATCTGCTCTCCTAATAATCCAACTGGAACACAGTTGGGAAAAGAAGATCTTGTGAAAATTGCAGAAATTGTGAAAAAACATGACTTGCTTATTATTTCTGATGAAATTTATGCTGAGCTTGCTTATGATGAGAAATTCACTTCCTTTGCAGCGATCGATGGACTAATAGAACGAACGATTGTCATAAATGGATTTTCCAAGGCTTTTGCGATGACTGGATGGCGCTTAGGGTATGTATGTGCACCAAAGGAAATTTCTGAAGCAATGTTTAAAATCCATCAATATGCGATGATGTGCGCATCAACGATGGCGCAACATGCTGGAATCGAAGCATTGAAGAATTGTATGTCAGATGTAGAAGAGATGAGACAAAGCTACCGGAGAAGAAGGAATTATATCGTTAACTCATTCAATGAAATGGGTCTTACCTGTCATAATCCCGGCGGTGCCTTTTATGCATTTCCATCCATAACGAAAACAGGTTTAACCTCACAGGAATTTGCTGAAAAACTTTTAATAGAAGAACGTGTTGCAGTTGTTCCAGGAGATGTGTTTGGGGAAAGTGGAGAAGGCCATATTCGCTGTTCATATGCATCATCAATAGAACAACTAAAAGAAGCCATTAAAAGAATTGAACGGTTTATAAACAACTAAGTGCCAGGAACCATCCAGTATTTGGATGGTTCCTGGCATTTTCCTTATTTTTCTTAAATACTGATATGTAATTTCTTCATTCGATATTGCAAACTTTGCCTGCTTAGTCCTAGAAATTTGGCAGTTCGGGAAATATTGGAATGATTATTTTTCAATACATGCTCAATATAGGTTTTTTCAAATCGCTCCATTTGATCCTTTAAGGGAGTAGCAACGTCTGCGCTCTCATTTATGAATGATTCAACAGATGAAATCGGGATCATCCGCTCTTTCATCTGTATTTTGTTACGATATTGGAAAGGCAAATGTGAGTACATGATTTCTTCTTCGTCCATTATTATATTCATTGCTGCTTCAATAATATGTTCAAGCTCACGGACATTTCCAAACCATTCATATTCTTGGAAGGAATGCATAACATCATCACGCAATCCTTTCACATTCATTTGGAATAATTCATTATACTTTTTGATGAAATCCTGAACAAGTAATGGAATATCTTCTTTTCTATCCCTAAGCGGTGGAATAAAGATGGACACTACTCCAAGACGATAATATAAATCTTTACGCAAATGATTATTGGCAATAGCGTCAATAGGATCTTCATTTATATTGGCGATGACACGCACATCTACAGGCGTATCCTTCGTATCACCGATTCGTCTTATTGTTTTTTCCTGAAGAACCCTAAGTAACTTGGCTTGAAGAGTTAAATTAAGAGAATTAATCTCATCGAGTAAAAGTGTTCCCCCCTCAGCTTGTTCGAATAAACCAGGGTGGTCAACTGCACCAGTAAAAGCACCACGTTTTGTCCCGAACAGGAGGCCTTCTATTAAATTATCAGGAAGAGCTGCACAATTTTGGGATATAAATGGTTTTGTCATCCGATTGCTAGCATTATGAATACTTTGGGCAAAAAGCTCCTTCCCTGTCCCAGTCTCCCCAACAATTAATACATAGGAAGAAGTACGGGAGGCACGCTTAGCATTCTCAATCACTTCCAGGACAGATCGACTCGTTCCAGTAATACTGTCAAAGGTATATTTCGGGGCACCCTTACTATTCATATTTCCTTTCATTAGCCGCTCCAATTTCGTAACATCATTGGCAATTTCAACGGCCCCACTAATTTTATTTTTCACAAGGATAGGGAAGGTATTATTAATGGTCGTTACTTCATGGCCTTTATTATTAAAATAGGTTTGTTTGACATTACTAGTCTCTTTTCCTTCTTGTAAGGCTTTTACTAGAGTACTTGCTTGATCGTCTTTAAACATGAACACATCTAGTAAGTTTTTATTCATGACATCTAAGCTGTCCATTGACTCCATTTGCATCATTTTCTTGTTATAGATAATTGTCTTGCCAGTTTCATCCACAGCATGGACACCCACATCAACCTCGTCCAGTATTCGTTCATATATACGGTTTATGTATTGTAACTCATGAATTTCTTTGGAATGCTCCATTTTGCTATCCTTCTCCCTAGTACACTATTGATTCATATCTATTTAATCAAATAATCTTCGTTACTGCAAAATATTTTTGCGTTTATAGAAAGAAATAAATAAATTTGCGCAAAATTTTTTAAAATAAAGTATTCGAAATCGAGAAATTACCGCAAAAAATAGAGATTCCTAGAGTTGGCATGGAAATTGCATATTATTTTATTAGTGTGAACTATCTATGAAAAATAGTTATGTAAGAAGAATTAGCCGAAATGAAACAAAGGGGGAAAAATGACATGACAGTAGTAACAACCAATTCAGAAAAAATTATGGAACAAACGAAAAAATTTGGTGCGAATAATTATCATCCACTTTCAATTGTGATCGCAAAGGCTGAAGGAGTTTGGGTGGAGAGCCCAGAGGGTGATCGCTATATGGATATGCTAAGTGCCTATTCAGCTGTTAACCAAGGACATCGTCATCCAAAAATTATTCAAGCATTGAAAGACCAGGCAGATCGGGTTACGCTTACTTCCCGCGCCTTTCATAATGATCAGTTAGGACCATGGTACGAGAAAATTTGTAAACTAACGAATAAAGAAATGGCCCTTCCGATGAATACTGGTGCGGAAGCAGTTGAAACTGCCTTCAAAACAGCAAGAAGATGGGGCTATGATGTAAAGGGGATTGCTGAAAATCAAGCAGAAATCATCGCATGTACAGGTAACTTCCACGGCCGGACGATGGGTGCGGTTTCCCTATCATCTGATCCTGAATATAAACGAGGATTTGGACCAATGTTACCTGGAATTAAATTAATTCCATATGGGGACATCGAAGCGTTAAAAGAAGCGATTACACCGAACACAGCTGCTTTCTTATTGGAGCCTATCCAAGGAGAAGCTGGAATTATTATACCTCCAGAAGGATTTTTAAAAGAAGCTTCTACTCTGTGTAAAGAACAAAAAGTGCTGTTCATAGCAGATGAGATTCAAGTAGGTTTGGCTCGTACTGGAAGAATGTTTGCTTGTGATTGGGAAGATGTAGAACCAGATATGTTTATTTTAGGAAAAGCACTTGGTGGAGGAGTATTCCCAATATCATGTGTTGTAGCAAATGCAGATATATTAGGAGTGTTTAATCCAGGTTCGCACGGCTCAACCTTTGGAGGGAACCCGCTTGCTTGCGCAGTATCCCTTGCTGCATTAGAAGTGATTGAAGAAGAAAAACTTGCTGAAAGGTCACTTGAATTAGGAAATTACTTCCTTGAACAATTAAAGACCATTAACAATCCTATGATTAAAGAAGTGAGAGGAAAGGGATTATTTATTGGTGTTGAGCTTACAGAATCAGCTAGACCATATTGTGAGAAATTAAAAGAAGAAGGATTATTATGTAAAGAAACACATGATTCCGTTATCCGTTTTGCACCACCACTCATCATTTCGAAGGAAGAAATAGATTGGGCGATTGAGAAAATTTTAAAAGTATTAGCTTAAGAGATCTTTTCATACTCCATTAAACTATTGAGGTGTTGGCGGTGTCTGTAAACAGTGTGGTAAATAGTGTAATAGAAGAACAAGAATCATTAAATTTGTTTTCTTCTACTCAAAAGGTTATCCAAATAGCATTGAAAAAATTAGGTTATTCAAACGAAATGTATGAATTACTAAAAGCTCCTTTGCGTATATTGACGGTAAGAATTCCAATTAGAATGGATGACGGTTCAATTCGAATTTTTACTGGTTACCGGTCTCAGCATAATGATGCGGTAGGGCCTACAAAAGGTGGGGTGCGTTTTCATCCAGAAGTGAACGAAGAGGAAGTAAAAGCCTTATCAATTTGGATGAGCCTTAAATGTGGTATTACAAATCTTCCATACGGTGGAGGAAAAGGTGGAATCATTTGCAATCCACGGGAAATGTCTTTTAGAGAGCTTGAGAATTTAAGTCGTGGATATGTTCGTGCGATTAGCCAAATTGTTGGACCTACAAAAGATATCCCAGCACCAGATGTTTATACGAATTCGCAAATAATGGCATGGATGATGGATGAGTATAGCCAAATACGCGAGTTTGACTCACCGGGATTTATCACTGGTAAACCAATTGTTCTAGGTGGATCCCAAGGTCGAGAAACTGCAACAGCACGTGGGGTAACGATTTGTATCGGAGAAGCGGTCAAGAAGAAAGGGATCGATTTAAAAGGTGCACGTGTTGTCATTCAAGGATTTGGAAATGCAGGAAGTTATCTAGCCAAATTTATGCATGATGCAGGGGCAAGGGTTGTTGGAGTTTCTGATGTATATGGAGGAATTTATGATCCAAACGGTCTAGATATCAACAATTTGCTTGATCGAAGGGATAGCTTTGGAACATTTTCTCAACAATTTCAACATACAATTACGAATGAGGAACTGCTTGAACTAGATTGTGATATTCTTGTTCCAGCTGCAATCTCAAACCAGATTACTGCTAAGAATGCTCATAAAATTAAGGCGAAAATTATTGTAGAAGCTGCCAATGGACCGACAACTATTGAGGCAACAAATATTTTAACAGAACAAGGAACCTTACTTATTCCTGATATTCTAGCAAGCTCAGGCGGTGTAACTGTATCTTATTTTGAATGGGTGCAAAATAACCAAGGTTACTATTGGTCCGAGGAAGAAGTGGAACAGAAATTAGCAAAAGTCATGATTGATTCATTTGATAATATATACGAAACTGCTCACTCACATAAAGTAGATATGCGTTTAGCTGCATATATGGTAGGAATAAAAAGAATGGCAGAAGCCTCACATTACCGGGGCTGGGTTTAAAAGAAATTTTTTAGCATTATGCTCTTTCCGCTTTTGGGGAAGGGCATTTTTTTTGCACCTACAATGCAAAATTTTTAATTACTATGCAAAATAAATAGGCACTAGGTGTTCGAAAATACCGAAAAATTAGATATTTTCTATTGGCACGGAAATTGCATATTAATTAAATGAAAATAAAGATAATTTAGAGAGATTTGATTATTGTGATATATTCAATATCAAGATCTCACTATAGTTTCAACTATTTTCATGGAATTATTTTTATTATTGAGTGGAAGCGCATTCATTTCAAGGGGATGAAAGGGGATTTTTTATGCAAACACAAGAAAACAGCACAAATGAATTAAGAAGAACCATGAAGACGAGACACTTATTTATGATCTCTCTTGGTGGGGTAATCGGATCGGGCTTATTTTTAGGGACAGGTTATACGATAAATCAAGCAGGCCCAATTGGAGCTATTCTCTCATTTATCGTCGGTGGGTTAATCATGTATTTAACGATGCTCTGTCTTGGAGAACTATCTGTTGCCATGCCGGTTTCCGGCTCGTTTCAAACATATACGACTAAATTTATTGGACCAGCAACAGGATTTACACTTGGTTGGCTCTATTGGCTAGGGTGGGCTGTTACAGTTGCCTTAGAATTTCTATCGTCTGGTCAACTTATGCAAAGATGGTTTCCACACTCACCTGTTTGGATGTGGTGTGCAATTTTTGCCCTTCTCTTATTTACATTAAACGCTCTTTCTGCTCGTGCATTTGGAGAAGCTGAATTTTGGTTTGCAAGTATTAAAGTTGTTGCAATTATCCTGTTTATATTCTTGGGTGCTGGTGCTCTTTTTGGGGTAATTCATATGGGCGGGGGACAAAAAGCACCGTTTTTCTCTAATTATGTTGCCAACGGGGTTTTCCCACATGGAATTACAGCGTTACTAATTACGATGATTACGGTTAACTTTTCGTTTCAGGGTACAGAATTAATTGGTATTGCTGCAGGTGAAAGTGAAGATCCTGAAAAAACTATTCCTAGATCCATCAAACAAACAGTTTGGCGTACCCTTTTCTTCTTCGTTTTAGCTGTAGCTGTGTTAGCAGGTTTAATTCCAGCAGAAAAAGCTGGTGTTGTAGAAAGCCCATTTGTAGTTGTATTCGATAGCATCGGGATCCCTTATGCTGCTGATATTATGAATTTTGTTATCTTGACTGCATTACTTTCGGTTGCAAACTCTGGCTTATATGCTGCAACTAGAATGCTATATGCTCTTTCAAAAGAGAAAATGGCTAGTCAAGTACTTGCCAAAGTTAGTAAAAGAGGTGTTCCATTTAATGCCTTGCTTATTACATTAGGAGTTGCTTTATTATCATTACTTTCAAGTGTTTTTGCTGAAAAAACAGTGTTTGTATGGCTACTCTCCATTGCTGGCTTAGGCGCACAAGTAGGTTGGATTTCCATTACAGCATCGCAAATTGCTTTCCGTAGAAAGTTCCTTCGACAAGGCGGAAAAGTGGAAGACCTAAAATTCAAAACTCCTTTTTATCCAATTCTACCAATCGTAGGATTAACGTTAAACTGTGTCGTACTTATTAGTCTAGCATTTGACTCCGAGCAACGTATGGCACTTTATTGTGGAGTTCCATTTGCAGTTGCATGCTACATCATATACCATCTCAAAGTCAAAAAACATCATGAGCAACTAAAATCAAACGAACAAGAGCTACAATTATACTCAAATAAAAAAATGGTGATTTAGGATGTAATTGTCATAATTGGTTTTATGAATATTAATAGGAAAGACAGTGGGGTTTGATACCTCACTGTCTTTTGAAGTTTAAAGTTTCTTGATTATCTAAGTTGCTCCCATTCAGAGTATAAACCGCTTCCTTGACATCCTGGACATTCAAATGAATTAAAGTATGCAAATTCATTGTAGGGATAAACGGTAAAACCTCTGCCGTTGCAATCGGGACACTTCCCTTGCGTTTCCATGTTTGAGATGTGATTTTGTTGTTTTGTTTCTCTCCATTGGTTGTAAGAATTAAGTAACCCCATTTCCTCACCTCAATCTTTTTATTCATATTATGAAGATTAAATGGAATTTTTATGCTCATTTAAATGGAAAAAGTTACAGTAGTTAACTAGTTGATTATAAATGCCAATTATTTCACTTTTTTACAAACTATTTATTGGATCGACAAAATATTGTGATAACTTTTTCGTTTTTCTCTTGATATTTTATGTAAAATGGTTTAAAGATGTGTAAATACAGCTTAAGTTGGAAAGGAAGTGGCAGAGTGGAAGTTGTAAAACAAATGATCTTAAATCTAGCAATGATACTCGTGCTTCTTTTTACATTTGGAACCTGGTATGAACATCGCGAGGACAAGTCATTAAAGCACTGGACTGTTTTCTTATATTTTTTTCTCTCCATAATTCTTTCATTATTATTTTCTGTTAAAAGTGGCGTCCATGTTCGCTTCGATTTGCGGCAGGTTCCTCTAATTGTTGGAGGGATTTATCTTGGAAGAGTAAATAGTCTGTTTCTTTTGGCGGGAACCATTCTTGTTAGATCCTTTTTGGGCATAAATGAAGGATTTTGGATCTCATCATTTATTTATTGTATTCAAACCATAATTGGAATCTCATTATATACATGGATTCATCATTTATCATCTAAAAAAAGAATTGTCGCTACAGCAATCGTTTCCCTATATTCTTCTTTTGCATTTGTTCTTTTTATGAATGCCATCCATCATCCATTGACTTTAGCTGAGTGGACAAGTTACATTCTTTTTTCATGTCTTGGTGTGGTAATTATTACGGCAACGATTGAAGCTTGGCAGAGAAACCACTTTTTAAAACAAAAAATAATGAAAACGGAAAAGATTGAAGCAATTAGTCAAATGAGTGCTGCTATTTCACATGAAATTCGAAATCCTCTAACAGCAGTCAGAGGATTCTTACAGCTATTAAAGGAAACGGACATCGAAGAAAAGAAGCGAATGGAGTTTATTGATATTGCCTTACTTGAAACATTAAGAGCGGAAGAAATAATTAATGATTATTTAACATTTGCCAAACCATCATTGGATCATTTGGATGAAATAAATGTATCTAGTGAATTGAATCAAGCAATAAATATTATTAAAGCCCTCGCAAATATGAATTCGATTGAAATTGTTACATCACTTTGCCCTAATACATATATACTCGGTGATCACCACCGTTTTCAACAATGCCTTGTTAATATTTTAAAGAATGGTGTGGAAGCCATGGCACTTGGAGGTACCTTCACCATTAAATGTATTCGAAATCAAAAAGAGGTTTGCATCACTATTAGTGATACTGGAATTGGAATGACACTTGAACAAATTGAACGACTTGGTGAACCGTATTATTCTACAAAGGGTTCAAATGGAACTGGGCTTGGAATGATGGTAAGTCATGGAATCATTCGAGCCATGAATGGGAAAATTCATGTTGAAATCCAGGTTGGTAAAGGAACAACCTTTTATATTACACTTCCTATAAAAGATGTTCATAAACTTAATTAAGTGTCGTAGGGTAAATAGAGGTGTATAACACTATTTTGGTTTCGTTTAAATGCTTTACAGAAAGTTGGATATGATGTAGAATTTCTATATACATAAAAACTCTAGGTAGGTGAGTGAATGTTTAATCGAGAATTAGTAAAAGGGAGTACTTCCTTACTTTTGCTTCAGTTGTTAAATGAACGGGATATGTACGGTTATGAATTGGTAAAAGAGTTAGAACAGCGCAGCGATCATGATTTTAGTGTAAAAGAAGGAACGTTGTATCCAGCACTTCATAAACTTGAAAAGCAGGAATACATCGAATGTTACTGGCGTGAACAAGAGAAGGGCCCCGCGCGAAAGTATTATCGAATGACAATCCCTGGTAAAGAAATGTTAACTGAAAAAACTCGCGAATGGCGGGACTTTGTACGGGTGATGAACAAGGTAATAGGAGACAAGAAAAATGGAACAGTCGAAGAATAGATTTCTAAATGATCTTTCGAATATGCTTGGAAGTCTTCCAGAGAAAGATGATATTCTAAAGGAGTATGAAATGCATATTGACGATATCCTGTTAGAGATATTCGACGATCAAGACAAGGAAGTCATTTTTAAGCAAATTGTCTCTAGACTCGGAAGTCCTGACGAAATTGCACAAATGTGGAAGGAAGAATTGTCAGTAACACCAAGCAATATGAAATGGCTATTTATTCTTTTAAACATTATCTTTTTCACCTTCGGGGGTCTATTGACATTATTCCACAATATTTATCAATGGAACTGGCTAACGGTGATCTGGAGCAATTTAACTGCCATACCAACGATGATTGCACTTATCTATCTATTTTTTTGGGGATTATTAGGCTATGAAATTGGCAAGGGATTTGGACATAGAGGAAAAGTTCTCTTAAAAAAGACATTCTTACTGTCACTCATCCCTAATTTACTTTTAATGCTCTTAACCATCTTTAAAATTATTCCACCAAACTGGTTTGCACCATTATTAACAAATCAATTTATAATTGCTTGTATTCTTTTTACTGCTATTTTGTATCCAGTTTGTTGGATCGGGTACAGGTGGGGCAAGAAGGCGTCGGTATAGGCATATTTTTTTACCTATGTACATAGAAATACAATGTATATAGAAAAATGATGTATCAAGGGGGTAAAATCGATATGGAAAATGAAATAAATAAATCAGATTGGCTTTTTTGGTTATCATGTTTAGTACTTGGAATCATAGCAGAAGAGGCTTTTTTTCGTGGTGAAATTGGTATATCTAATATCCTTTTTCTTTTTGCCTTTTATTCAGTATTCTTCTGGAAATTTAAGAGGTACCCATTTACTAATCAGCGTCTGGGTTATCTAGTCATTAGCTGTATTTGGCTTTTAGGAGCAAGCTTTTTTATAAGTGATAATAAATTTTTCTATGTATTAAACATCTTGGCTGTTCCTTTTCTTGTGATGTTCCATCTCTTGTTAATAACAGGACCCAAATGTTTAAAGTGGAATAAACCAAGATTTCTTGTTTATATTTTTGTAATGATTATCGATGCTATAAAATATATTTTTTCTTTTGTGGGTATTAGTGGAAAGTCTTTGAAGCAAGGGATGAATGAAAGTAGATTTCTAATTTGGAAAAAGGTAATGATCGGAATTGTTATCTCTATCCCTGTTTTATTCGTAGTTCTAAATTTGTTAATGGCAGCAGATTCTCAATTTGAACGGATCATTGGGGGTCTTCCGATTTGGGCAAAGAATATTAATCCCGAATTTATTTTACGATTCATTGCCATTCTGATGTATTCACTTGTTTTCTTTGGGTTTATGCAAGTCTTATTTAATAAATATATCTTAGTTGCAAATTCTGAAATGGAAAAAACCCGTTTTCAACTTGATGGTATCATCATGCTTACGGTTCTTGTTTTACTAAATGTAGTTTATATTATGTTTACCATTGTCCAGTTTAAATATTTTTTCAGCGGGACGTTGCAAGGCGATTATACTTACGCACAGTATGCAAGAAGGGGATTTTTCGAGTTATTGTTTGCAACATTAATAAATTTGACGGTCACCGTCGTTACTGTAACTTTTGTTAACCAAGTCACTCATTTATTGAAACGATTTAGCCAAATCATGCTGACCATTCTTCTTTTAGCAAGTGGAGTGATGTTAACTTCAGCATTCCTACGTTTATTGATGTATGAAGAAGCTTACGGTTTTACGTTTACGAGAGTACTTGTTCATTCATTTATGATTTTTCTTGTTATTATATTTGCTTATACATTAATCAAGATTTGGCTTGAAAGAGTTTCACTGTTTCATTTTTACTTTATTACATCACTTATTTTCTATACGGGCGTGAATATTTTGGATTTAGATCGTGTGGTTGTGAATCAAAATATTTCCCGCTACGAACAAACTGGCAAAATTGATCTTCAATATCTAAATCATCTGTCCAATACCGGTTTGTTAGGGTTAATCGATTTGTACGAAAAAGATCCTCATGTGGAGGGTTTGAAAAATATTTTGCTCGAACGTAAAAAAGAAGCGTTAACTGAAAACCATCCATGGCAATCATTCAATTTGACAAGACAACAAGCCAATAAAGATCTTAAAAATTTACATTTATCAAAGAGTGAGTGAGCAAAATGCTCACTAAGATTGTCGAGAAAGGGTACTTTTCTCGGCAATTGAACACACACCTGAATTAGAATTAAAGATGAAGTTGGATCATGTTTTTATAAGAGGGCTTTTATCAGATTTTGGAGATACTGTTCATTTGGCAAAAGTAAATGAAAAATATGTGTTAATGGTTGAAGCAGATTCTGTTGTATTTGAAAAAGGGTTTTCCCCAATTGAATTTTTGAGACCTGATGATTTAGAGCAGGTGATTGAAAGGATTCGCAGAAAACAATAAAGTAAGGCAAACAAAAAACTCTTCCGCTAAGAAGAGTTTTTTTGCTAGGCAGAATTTATATCCATAAATTCTGCTAGTACATATAGGCAATACCTTATTTTGTACTAATAATTTGGATATTTTTTTGTTTTACTTGCTTTGTAACATCAGCATTAGCAAAGAATTCTTTTGAAATCTTTGTCATTGTACCATCTGTTAACATTTCGTTTAACTCTTTATTTACATTTTTAACAAGATCAGTATTACCTTTTTTCATTACCAAAGCAACACTAGTTGGGTTAAAGCGAATATTTGGATGAATGGTAATATTTAATTTTGGATAGTAAGCAAGTGCAAGCGTTTGTAGATAATAGTCATTTAAAATAACGTCTGTTCTACCAGTTGCAACGTCACGAAGATATTGTTCATTTGTAGCATTATCATAAACAACTTCTTTAGCGCCTAGTTTGCGGGATAGGTCCATGTAAACAGATGTTGCTGCACCAGCTGATTTTTTCCCTTTAATGTCTTCGAGTGTTTTAATACCGGAAAGGTCACTTTTTCTAACAATTGCCGTACCAAATGAATATTTTACAGGTGTAGAGAAAGCAAATTTATCTTTTCTTGCATCATTCACTTCGATATCATTTGCTGCTAAGTCAACTTGACCACTATTTATTGAAGTAAGCATGCCGTCGAAACCGATTTCAGAATACTTGACTTTTAGTCCAAGACGCTTTGCAAGCTCATTTACTACTTCAACTTCATAACCAGTAAGTTTGTTTGTTTTAGAATCATGGTACGAAGTTGGATAGAGTGTGCCCGAAGTAGCAACAACAAGGGTTCCTTTATCTTTAATCTTTGTCCAAGCAGTATCCACCTTTTTTGTAGCCTCTTTATCTGAACTATTATTACTGCATGCGACGCTTACTAATGCGACTACAGCAATTAATAACATAATACTAAACCTTTTGAACATAAATAAATCCTCCTGTTTCACTTATTATTATGTAACATTGAAAACATAACATAAATAACAGGGCACCTGCAACTAAAAGATAATCATTCTCAATTAGAAATATTAAACAAAAATGGGGGACTGTCTACACTTTGGAAATTCCGCCGTGATGTGAGACAGTCCCCTTTTTAAGTTGAAATCAAAAATAATATGGTCTTTGTGAATTGTCTAGCTCCAGCGCCCAGCCCCTCGAGGTCACTTCGGTCAAGCCAATGAAGTCAAAGAACGACTTCACTGACGTGCCCTCCAGTGCTTGTCGGGGCTAAACAGGGCGCTTCCGCATTTCTAATCAATCGCCATTAAACAAATCAAAGAGTCCTCTTGCAATACTTCCTTCGTCTTTAGCTCCACCGTTTCGTGGTGCAGCCGCGAAGACACGACTTGCAAGTCGGCTAAATGGAAGGGATTGGATCCAAATAGAACCAGGGCCTCTTAAGGTGGCAAAGAATAAACCTTCTCCACCAAAAAGGGCAGTTTTGACGCCTTTAACAAACTCAATATCGTAGCTTACATTGCTTGTCATCGCAACAAGACAGCCAGTATCAACACGAAGGGTTTGACCCGGGAGAAGTTCTTTTTTGATTATGGTTCCGCCTGCGTGGACAAATGCCATTCCGTCGCCTTCAAGTTTTTGCATAATAAATCCTTCACCGCCAAAAAAACCTGCACCAATTTTTCGTTGAAATTCGATTCCAACTGTAACGCCTTTTGCTGCTGCAAGGAATGCATCCTTCTGGCAAATAATTTTACCGTTTAACTCACTAAGATCCATTGGAATGATCTTTCCGGGATAAGGTGAAGCAAAGGAAACGCGTCTTATGCCCTTGCCTTGGTTTGTAAAGGTGGTCATGAAAAGACTTTCACCTGTAAGAACACGTTTTCCAGCGCTAAACAATTTGCCCATTAATCCGCTGCCACTACCAGATCCGTCACCAAAAATCGTTTCCATATGTATATCATCTTCCATCATCATGAAACCTCCGGCTTCCGCCACGACGGTTTCTTGTGGGTCTAACTCAATTTCAACAAATTGCATGTCATCGCCATAAATTTTATAATCAATTTCATGGTTATTCATAAAGTTCCTCCCCAAATTTGCCTTTTCTAATATATATATATTTTAAAAGATTAGATTCAAAACTGCCAATCATAATTAACAGGTTTTATTAATTTGGGATGTTTTTATCAATAATATTATCTACAAAGCAAAAATAAAAGAGACGCCTGTTTAGAAAACAGGCGTCTCTCTGCGTATTGAGGCGAGAAACCACACGCCACATCGTGTGCTCCATAAAGGAATGTTACTCGACTTACACAATTCAGCTCATCGCTTGAATAATATAACATGTATTTCAAAAAGAGACAAGGTATTACGACACAAAAGATGCTTTAAAATATAATCCTTTTGTAAAATTTACCTAATCTCGAAGTGAAAAGAGTGAAATAGGATATAAAGAGACTAAGACTGGAAGGTGATCATATGATTTATGATCTTGTACTTTTACATCCACCTACCGTTTATGATTTTCGAAAAGAAATGTTATTCACCGGTCCTATTAGTGATGTTGTTCCTTCATCACCTGTATTTGAAATGTACCCAATAGGCTTAACAAGCATTTGTGATTATCTGGAACGATTTGGGTTAAAGGTGAAAATAATTAATATTGCTAATCGTATGCTCCTAAATCCAAAATTTGATGTTGAAAAGAAAATAAAAAAGATTAAAACGAAGGCATTTGGAATTGATCTGCATTGGCTGCCACATGCACATGGGAGTATCGAACTAGCAAAAATTGTTAAGAAGCATCATCCCAATACACCGGTCCTATTTGGAGGACTTTCCTCAACCTATTTTCATAAAGAGCTTATTGAATATCCTTGCATTGATTTTGTTGTAAGAGGGGATACAACCGAAAAATTGATCCTATTACTTTTAAATCAGCTAGAAAAAAAGAATAGTGATGATTTTGCGGGGATTCCAAATCTAACATGGAAACGAAATCAATCTTATTTTTATAATGACATGACATATATTGTTGATAGTCTGGACGAATTTGAAATGCCAGGATACCGGTATATGATCGGATCTGTTTTTAAATATTTTAATCTATTAGATGGGCTTCCGTATAAAGGGTGGATGAAATATCCAAATACAGCTTTACTTACCTCCAAAGGATGTACCCATAACTGTCTAATATGTGGTGGATCAAAAGACGCCTATTTACAAAATTGTAATCGAAAAAAAATTGTTATGAGATCACCTGAAAAATTAATTGAGGATATTGCCTTTATTCAGCGATTTACCCGTGCCCCCATTTTTCTGTTAAATGATATTCGTCAAGGTGGAAAGGAATATGTTGATAAATTCCTACAAGGCCTAGAAAATATGGATGTTAAGGATGAAATTGTGTTTGAATTGTTTCATTATGCGGGGGATGAGTTTTTTAATCGTATTCAAAAAGCAGTACCAAAATATAGCATTGAGCTTACCCTCGAATCAGGAGACGAAGATTTACGACGTTTAAACGGGAAGCTTGCTTGCTCAAATGAAAAAATATTTGAGACACTTAAATCAGCACTAAATAATGGATGCTCAAAAATTGATCTTTTCTTTATGATTGGAATCCCTGGACAGACTTATAAAAGTGCCCTTCAGAATATTGATTTTTGTGAAAAAGTTCACAAAGAATGCGGAGAGGATCCACGAATTTCTTACTTTATTGCACCACTTGCACCATTTCTCGACCCAGCGAGCCCGGCTTTTGAACATCCAGAAATATATGGTTATAAAAAATTCTGCAATACCATCGAGGATTTCCGTCAAGCGATGTTACAACCTTCGTGGAAAAATATGTTAAGCTATGAAACAAATAAAATGACACGAGAAGAAATTGTGAAAGCTACCTATGATTCGGCATTAAAGTTAAATCAATTCAAATTCGATCATCAGATTATTGATAAAATGGTTTATGATGAAGTGAAGAATAAAATTGAAAAATCTGTTGAATTCCTTGAAAGAATTGATGATATCCTGCTTTTAGCACCTGAAGAGAAGAGGAGAGAGCTTGAAATCATTAAAGAAGAAGTCGAAGTCATTAACCGGCATAGCATATGTGGGAAAAATGAACTGAAATGGGAGGTGAAAAAGCTCTTTGCTAATTTACCTTCTCTTGCCCACGTTGGACTTGAGATGTTAATAAGAGAAATAGCGAAAGAGGTAAAATGCAGGCTTGGGAAGATTGACCGCTATCGTGTTTCTTTGGAACAAACTCCAAATCATCCTAAACCAAAGTAATTGATAAAAGGCCGAGATTGATCGGTCTTTTTTTTGTTAAGCAGAATTTATATCCATAAATTCTGCTAGCGCATAAGGGCAACTACGCCTCCATCGCCCTTAGGGGCTTGCTAATTGGTTATTCTTTATTTTTTTAAAAATATATTTCTTGCATTGTACCTATAAATATCTTATATTCAAATAATCAGATATAGAAATAAACAGAATAAGAAGGGTTGTTATGTTTTTTGATAAAAGGTTTCAGCAGTATTCTCTAAGCAGCATTCCAAAAGATATCCTCGCAGGATTAATTGTAGGGGTGATAGCGATCCCGCTTGGAATGGCATTTGCCATCGCTTCGGGCGTGAAACCTGAGTATGGTATTTATACCACGGTAGTTGCGGGCATTTGTATTTCTTTATTCGGAGGATCAAAGTATCAAATTGGTGGGCCAACGGGGGCATTTATTCCGATTTTATTCGGAATCGTTGTGACGTATGGTTATGGGAACTTGTTAATAGCTGGTTTTTTAGCAGGAATTATACTATTGTTAATGGGGATTTTCAGGCTAGGCTCCCTCATCAAATTTATTCCAAGACCCGTTACAATTGGTTTTACAACTGGGATAGCTGTCACCATTTTCATAGGGCAGGTTGCGAGTTTCCTAGGACTTGTTGGAATCAAAAAACATGAGGAATTCATTCTGAACTTGAAAGAATTATATATTCATATAGGGACAGCTAATTTTTTTAGCATTCTTACAGCCATGATATGTCTTATTACGATGATTTTAACACCAAAATTTGCTCCTAAAGTACCTGGTCCACTGATTGGCTTACTGTTGTCATCAATTGTTGCGACACTTTTTTATCCTGATCAAGTAGCTACAATTGGAACTAGTTACGGTGAGATTCCAAATTCACTCCCACATTTTCATATTCCAAATGTGAATTTGGATTTAATTATTAAGCTAATGAAACCAGCTTTTATTATTGCGATGCTAGGTGGAATCGAATCTTTACTCTCGGCCGTAGTTGCTGATGGGATGACTAACAGCAGACATAGCAGTAACAAAGAACTTATTGGCCAGGGGATCGCGAACATGATTACGCCCTTATTTGGAGGGATTCCAGCTACTGGTGCAATTGCCCGTACGGCTACAAATATAAAAAATGGTGCAATCTCTCCATTATCTGGAATCATTCATGGTGTAGTTGTATTGCTTGTGTTACTGTTTTTTGCCCCATATGCTTCTTATATTCCATTGGCAAGTATGGCTCCTATTTTAATGGTAGTTGCTTGGAATATGAGTGAACGAAAGGTTTTTAGCCATATTTTAAAAACAAAAACGGTTGATTCCTTAACCCTTTTGACCACATTTATTTTAACAGTGTTTGTGAATTTAACAGTAGCTGTTGAAGTGGGTCTAGTCATGTCAGCCATCTTGTTTGCAAAACGGATGAGTGATGTGATGTTGACAGAGAAGGTATTGCCAAATCTGGATCATAAAATTGAGAACCAAATGGTAACAGATACCCATGATTGTCCGCAAATTAGTATTTATAATATTGAAGGGGCATTATTTTTTGGTGCAGCTCAAACATTTCAACAAACAATCATGAGTACCATTAACTACAACCCTAAAATTTTATTATTACGAATGAGCAAAGTTCCATTTATGGATACGACCGGTGAAGCAAACTTAGCTAGTATTGTTAAACATTTTTCGAAAAGTGGTATAGTTCTTATATCAGGAATAAATACTCAACCCGAGACCGTTCTGAAAAAGACTGGACTATATAAGGTAATTGGTAAAGATCACTTTTTTGAACATACGGGAGAGGCGATTGACTATGCACTTGGACATATTGAACAAAATAAATGTGCAGGGTGTAAACATTTCGCATTTAAGGAATGTTCGAAGCTTTCAGATGTTGAAAGTGTTGAAAGTGTTGAATCAAAAAGAAAACTTTCCCCCACATATTAGTTTATAGGAGGATGAATTTTGAATCTTGAAATGCAACGATTTAAGGCCGAATTTTTCAAGGCACTTGCGCACCCTTTGAGAATCCGTATTTTGGAATTATTGGGTGAAGGTGATAAAAATGTGAATGAGATCCAAACCCTTGTTGGAAGTGAAGGCTCAAGTGTTTCACAGCAGCTAACGATATTACGTGCGAAGCATATTGTCTCAGGTAAAAAAGATGGGAATCGGGTCGTATATACGTTAAAGGATCCAATGATTATCGAGTTGCTTGCTGTTGCTCGGCAAATATTTAATAATCATCTTGTTGATACTATTACCATTCTTGACAAACTCATTGTTGAACAGGATGCCGAAGAAGAATAAATTGGTAAAGAAAACTCGCCGATTGGCGAGCCCCTAAGGACGATGATTAGGCGCAATTGCCATTATGCAATAGCAGAATTTATGGATATAAATTTTGATAAGTCAAAAAAGGCGGCAAACCAAATCGGTTTGTCGCCTTTTGTTTTACTTATTAACGTCATCAAAAATAGTAATCCCTATTGATTAAGATTTAGTAAAGAAACGTCACGTTTGAATTTTCGAAATGCCAAGTGCAAAATGCTCCCACAATATTTTTTCAGCTTTTTCCAAATGATAGTCATCACAACGAATCATGATGACAACTTCTGCAGTAATTTTCTTCGTGCCGTTTTTATCCCTTTTAATTAGTAACAGCTTAATGAGAAACCCTATCAAAAGTCCAGAAACCGCTCCTATTATTCCCCAGATAATCGGTCCCCATTTCAAGACATAGCCATAAATTGATCCTAAAAGCATGAAACAGGTTCCTAAAATTGCTGCCAAATCAAACATACTAAAGCCATCTGCATAGTGGATTGTATCAAAAAGTTGCCTTGGTTCAGTCCTCTTATCAAGGGGAACGGCAAAGATTTTCTCTTTCGCAATGCCATTTTCCTCAAGGGAAGAAATAACTAATTCGATAAAAGGAGAATTCTCAAAGGTTGCTATAACAAGCATGGTTTCACACCCTACTTAAATTGGAAATTCGAAATATGATGGCTGATAATTATTACGTAAATACTGCGATAATTCCTTTTCAAATAATTTATTATATTCAATGGCTGAGACGTAGGAATCGTAAAAAATATATACATAGATGGAAGGCAAATAGAGAGTCCATTGCATATTGATTACTTTCAGGGCTTTTTCAAAATTTCCTAGAAGTGTATAGGTGATCGCTTGTGGTAAATGCGAAAAATACATAATAAAAACCGTAAATCCGAACATAAAAAGCCCTACAATTACTTTATGGACATATAAATGGCCTAGTCCCGGGAAAATAATTGACCAACCTAATGCGGTTTTAGGGTCACGCTTATCTAGATAACAAATATCGAAACTAGATATTTCAAATGGAGGGATGGGTGCATCTTCACGATCTGCAAGTATATATAGTCTGTTCATATCCACTGTCGAGCGATAGCTATCCCAAATGGCGTACATATAAATACCGCAATACAAGATTAACCATCGTTCATCAAGGACTTCCTTTGCCTTATCAAACTGGCCTAATAGAGAATAGAAAATACCAAGGTTAACGTGGGCCTTTGAATTAATGAAAAGTTCCCAGCCAATGAGCATGAAGGCTTTTAAAATCCGCTGCTGCATTAAATTTCCAAACCCAGGAAAGGAAAAAGAAAAGAATGCTGGAATCCATGGATTCCGCAAATGTAGCTGTGTGATAGATAATTGTGATAAAAAGGCTCTTTTGCGTCGATAAGCAGGGGGCTTGTTCATTGATTATCTCCCATTTTATTTCTTAGTTTTCCAATTATAAACAGAAGTATTCGTAAAAATTTCCAAATGGTTTTAGCAAAAGTATGAGGATTAAAATTTTTTCAACTTCACCTGCCCTTTTTTTCTTTTTATTTGTATATGAAGTGTGAAGGGAGGTGATAAATATGGCACAGGTCATGCTAGCCGAAACAACAATACGATTGACTTTTGAAGCAGGTATGAACGATAAAGGTGAGTCTATCTACAGAACTAAATCGTTAAACAATGTTAAAAAAGAGTCAACAGCAGACCAACTTTTTCAAGTAGCACAAGCCATTTCAGTTTTATGTAACGATCCGCTTAATAGTGTCCTGCGTTTTGACAGCTCTGAAATTATTGGTTAAGTAATAAGCTCGATTTTTTAAAGAGTAGGAGGTGGGGAAAATGGCCAAAACATTAGAATTACTATTTGCAACAGAATCAGGAAAGGCGGCAAGTCTTTCGTTTGATAATCCGAAAGAACCAATCGATCAAGCGATTGTGAAGCAATCAATGGAACAAATTATTGCTTCTGGAGTGTTTTATTCAGCTAATGGTAATTTTGCGACTGTCAAGGGAGCAAGAGTTATAGAACGCAATGTAACGGATTATGAAATTATTTAATAATGGAAGGGGTCGGATTCAATCTGAAGCCGGCCTCCTTGTTTAAATAATGGATAAGATACGACTCGACTTTTTAAGATTGGTTCATTTCACACCGTTATCATTACTTTTACTGTAATTTCATCAAATAGAAAGGAGGAGAAAAAGTGGAGCAGTTCATCCCAATCATTAGTATAATGTATAACAAAGTCATTGTTTAGAAACGCTTATATATCAAGGCTTTTTGAAGGACAAGCTAAATATGTAAGGGAGGTGAGAAATTGAACTCTAAAGAGAAACTTGAAAAAATAATCACATTTTGTGAATCAATCGTTAAACTCGAAAACAAACAATTTAATGATGACAGTGCAATTGAAGTTGCGAAACGTATCATGGAACTCATTAAAGAGGAATCAGTGTAAAAGCTGGTTCTTTTTTTTTATTTAAAACGGAGAATTCCGCCAAACAAAAAAGGAAAGCAATTATTCGCTCCCCTTTTTGGCTTCCTCTTTTAAGTAAAACAATTCATTTAGATCATCTATTTCTAACGCTTCAGCAATTAATCCAATTACCTTTTTGGGGTATCGTTGAGTCTTTTTTGTACATAACTCACTTATTGTTCTTGTCGTTAATTTAGTCATTTCAGATAATTGTTTTTGATCAATATTTCTTTCCTTCAGTATTTCTTTAAGTCGTATTTCTAGCAACTTAGTCATTTTATATTCTCCTCCCTAAGACAATTATAAGCCATTAAAAATAATTACGCAAAATGTAATTTTAGTTGTTGACAATTACGGTAAACGGAATTATGATAAGGATATAAATTACGTTAAACGTAATAAAAAAGGGAGAGATACAAAATGACAAACGAAAAAATGATTATGAATCAATTAACAATTAACACTTTTAATTTTTCAACTCTTACAAATGAGCAGCTTGAAGCATTGTTTACTAATTTCGTTGGCGCCAAATTGGTAATTACTAGCCCAACATCTCAAGAAATTTCTTTTGATGTAACTGAAATATTGAATCGGGAAACTACTTTTTGCGATGAATTTGGAATTGCAATCGAAGAAGTATCAATCTAATAGATGAAAAAGGGCTTCCTTTATCGGGAGTCCTAAATACACACCTTAGAATCAACCTCCCTAGATAAACAAACGAATCAAAAGGGAGAGATAAAAATGGAAAATCAAAAAGTGTTAAAGGGGACAGCAGTTTTAAATTTGGAAGTATTGAGTGAGCAGCCTGAATTATTTACAAAATTAATCAAACCGGAAAATATCAGGGATGCCAAACTTACATTTTTAACCTCGGAATTTCAGACAATTACAATTAATGTAAATGAATTTTTATTGCTGAGTTGGGAGGCTACAAATGATGAAAAAATTCAAATTAACCGATGATCAATACGACTTATTTATTCGGACTCATACAAAACACTTAGCAGCATTTTGGGAAGGATCGGCAGAAAAGGAAAAACGTACTCTTGACCATGTTAAAAATGTGAAGTGGGATAAAAAAGATAATTGCTTAAAAATTTATTTTTTAGACGGTGAATGGTGACACTACACACGAAGCGAACAATGGTATTAAACTTGAAGAAATAATTCCACCCGAATTAACGTCTGGTTCATCGTAGACTAGAGGTCGATTTAACGCTTTTAATTTAAAGCATGATAAATTGTACCTCCTATTCTAATTTGCCATTATATTAAACCAATAGGCAATTCAAAATTGATTTTTGTGAAGTTCATTGAGTCCATCACAAACAGGTCGTATTTTGTTAGTGAAGTAGTTCTATGATATTTATCGGTATAGGTAAAACAATAATCAAAAAGTGTTAGCATTTAGAAAGATGGCTGTAACCCTTGTTATTGTTGACTATTTTGTATGTTGAGTCTAAAAATGTTAGTGAAATACAAAAAACTTGAATTTTTTTAAAGTGTGTTTTACCCTAGAGCCAGTTGAGTTTTAAGGAATGTGTAGGGTATATTTTAGATAATCCCCTTTAAAGGAGGATTAGAATAATGGGAATTAGGTGGAACGAAAATAAAATACTATTACATTGCTGTTTTGTTGGCAATTTAAGTATCAAAAATATGTATTGATATGGGTGAAACGTTGATATGACCACATTCCCCGAAAATGGGGATGGAAAACGATAATACCCTTTAAAGGAAGTTGCCTATAAATATAATACATAACCATTTTTCTAATGCGTTACATGATGTTGATATATCAACACTTTCAAGATTTCCCCAATAACCTACTAAGGAGGAAATAGACGGTGGTTCACAGCGAACCTATGGATTGAACCATCCTTTTTTGAACAATTTTAGGTAAAATAGTCCTCAAAATTACCTTCAAACCCTTGTTGTTACTATGTTTTAAAAGCGAGCAATTGGAGGGGCGGTGAAATGAAGATTAAAACCTCCGCAATCTGACTATTTAACGTTGATATATCAATAGGTTATCAATAGGTTGAAAGTTTGCTAGTGAGGAAGTAACGCTGAGTTTGCAATTTATCTACCTAAATGTTGCCAATTCAAGCTTTGTAAAACCTCTAGGTGGGAAGGGATACTAGATTAGTATTTATTTTTTTTTAGTTATAAAAATAAATCATTCCCAATAGCAAATAACATTATATTCATTATTTTTTTTATTTATAAAAATAAATTGGAAGGCGGTGAGAATATGAATGAAACCGAAAAGGATTTTTATCTCTTAATGCGAAGGAAAAAGAAAATTAGTCAAAATGAGTTAGGGGATCATCTGGAAGTTACACAAGCGTATATTTCGATGTTCGAGACGAATGCGAAGCAATTACCACAGCATTACATAGATAAATATAAAAAATATATCTTGGACAAATAAGGTTAAAAAATTAATTTGAAAATATTTCAAAAAAACACTTTACATTGATTTTCCAATTTGATAGGATAACGGTATCTTTCTATCTAAATATCAAATAGACAACCTTTTTGCTGTTTAAGCAATTTGCTTGTCGGTGTTTTTGTATTCTGTTTTTTAGGTAATCATACTCACCAATTTAATTTTGACTAGATTGGTAGTCCAATAAACATATTACCTTGTCTATTATTATAGATTATTTTCAATCTTTGTCAATAAGTATTTTTAAATTATTTTAAGGAGGTGATTTCTTGCTGATTTATTCATTTAAATATCATTTTAGGCTTTAAATTAATGGCAAATTATCGCTTATAGCGAATTATTAAAGGGTAAACCTACATTGGATGTAAAACGCTCATATCAAGCTATTAAACAATTCAAAATACATATTTGGAGGAATTAATAATGACAAAAGTTTGCAGGAATCTCGATGAATTATATGATTTGGTGTCAGCTCAATGTGATGATTGGTCAAGTATTGTTTATAGCTTTATCGAAAAACATAATCTACATAAGCAATTTGCTGATCATTTGAATGAATTAAAACAGCATGAAGAAGAACAAGGATTTAGATATGCAATTGATCTGGATTATGTGCTTCTGGACTATACAGAGGATGAAAATAAACATAAGTAAGAAACTGTAATTACATAATAATCGGAAACTGGGGAGAGTGTTTAGGCTCTCTCTTAATAGAATTTAGGAGGAATAAATAAATGAACCCATATCAAAAGGAAATTAGTGAAAGATTTTACTTTTCATATCAACAAGGAGAATCAGATTATTTGAAGCAGCAAGGCTTTTTTTACATAACAAAAGGAATCCATCCAAGGAATAAATTAATATTTTGCATGTATGACAGATCTGAAGAGTTAATAAAAGCAACTCAAGACTTTCGCAAGGCAAGGGTAGGAAATTAATAACGAAAAGGTGGAAATTTTATAATGGAAAATTATCAATACAAATATGATTATCAAGATGACATTTTATTGAAATCCGTTAATGGGCATAAATGGTTTTACTTTATGGATAAAACGGAAGAGCCGATTTACAACGACTATGAAAAATATCTTCTTGATTGTGAAAGAAAACTGTATGAAGAAGCCCAAGAAGCGTGGACGCAAGCGGAAATAGAATTACAAAATGATCCTGATTATTGGAAATATCAACTTCAAATGTATCAAGATTCAATGACGGATGAAGAAATAGAAATTGTTACTGATTTAGCAGTTGTGAAGAATGAAATAATTAACCCTCCTAAAACTAAAAAGGGTATAAAAGATAATTTAGTAGTAATTGATTCGCCAGATAAATATTTTTCAATTGGTAAAAATGGTAGAAACTTTGAACCAGTTCTGCTATCCACCGAGATTGACTATAGATACTTATCAACTTTTTATGACGGACAAATATATTATTACTATGAAAACGGTGTCTATAAGCCTAACGCAGAAAGAAAAATCAGGCACCTATCGCAAGAATTGTTAGGAAATGAAAGCCGTAAAAGTAGGATTGAGGAAGTAATATACTGGTTGAAAAATCAAAATATCATAGATGACATATCAAAAATAAATCCCAATGATGGATACATAAATGTTAAAAATGGGTTGTTAAACTGGAAAACTGGTGAATTGATTGAACACGATGAAGAAAGAGTTTCAACTATTCAATTTAATGTTGAGTACGACCCAAATGCAAATGATCCAATAATAAAGAACTTTATCAATAATGTATTGGATAAAGATACCCATAAAACCTTATTTGAGATGATAGGTTATTTTTTAATTCCTATCGTTGAGTATGAAAAAATATTTTTATTCACCGGAACAGGTTCGAATGGAAAGTCAAAGTTAATGCTAACTATCCTTGAGATGTTAGGGGATGGAAATGTTTCTAATGTGAAAATTCAAGATTTAGAAGGGGAACGGTCACGATTTAAAATTGCGGAATTACAGAACAAAGTATTAAATGCCTTCACTGATATTTCTTCAGATGCCTTGAAAACAACTGGGAATTTAAAGGCAATTGCAAGCGGTGAAAGTTTCAATGCCGAAAGAAAAGGCAAAGATCCCTTCAATTTCAAGCCATTTGCTAAATTATTGTTTTCTGCAAATGATTTACCGAAGTCATATGACAACACAGATGCTTTCTTTAGAAGAATAACGGTATTCCCTTTTACAAGAAAATTCACAGATGAAAATAAAGATACCAAAATGTTAGAAAAATTAACGACCCCCAGTGCATTAAGTACGTTGCTTAATTATGCACTTGAAGGGTTAAGAAGATTAGAAAAACAAGGGACTTTTACATACTCGAAAGTTATAGATAATCAAGTGAAGGATTATCAAAATGAATCAGACATAATTATGAAGTTTTGTAATGAATTTTACATAAAGTCAGAGAATGAAAAAGATCGTGTTCCTTGTTCAAATACATATCAAAATTATCGTGTGTGGTGTCATGATAATGGGCTACAACCCTTTTCATCAATCAATTTCAATAAACATATTCAACAAAAATTAAATTTACCAAAAGAGAAAAAGAAGGTAAACGGAGTTACTCAAATGTGTTGGATTGGTCTTAAAACATATTAAATATAAAAAGGTTGCTAACTTTTGCGAGAGGTTGCCAAAAGGTTGCTTAGTTTTAATAAAGTCGGCAACCCTAAAAACCCATATGTACCAAGGGATAGAGTGGTAAGGTTGCCGAGGTTGCTAACTTTTTCAACTCCTTGTATAAAAGTGTTAAAAATATAAGAAATAAATAATAATTTAACATTTTTATAAGCAAGTGAAAAAAGTCGGCAACCTTGACAACCTTTTGAAATGAAGCCTTATATACCAACGTTTTGAAGGTTGCTAAGTTTACGAAAAGTTGGCAACCAATTAGCAACCTTTAATAAAAAGTTGGCAACCTTTGAAAAATTCTAATTCAGTCGGGTTTGGGGCGGGCTGAGGTACTTTACTTTGTGAGTCTTTTTGCGAACAAAGTAAAGTAGTTGGTGTAAGCCCCAAGGTCTTGTCTTTAATTTTACATACATAGAAGATCAAAGTAATAAAACCACCCCAAGGACTTACTTTTTCGCTGACGCTACAAAGTGAGTCCTTCCCCTGAGGGGAAATATAATATTTTAAATCTTAATCAAAATAAAATACAAACGGAGGAATAATAAATGGCGGGTGAACAATTACAAAATCAAATTTACATTTTTTCGGTGGATACTGCAGCATTCTACAATAATTTGGAAGTAAGTTTAGATAAACAATTGATGGAGTATAAACAATATAAGGCTAATTTGGCTGAGGTTATTCGTTTGCTAAATGAAATTAAATTAACATCTAATAAGTTACTACAAATGGATACGGAATTTGAATCCTATGAATCAGAAATAAATAAATTAGAAAAGAAGATTATTAATCTTCATGAAAAGTATATATTATTCAAACCGTCAATTGATGAATATTTAATATTTGATAAAAAATCACATACATACATAGTCAATAAGGATTCATTATTATATAGGTCAGAACAATATATTAATAATTGTATTTCTCAGTTAAAAGAAAAACTTGATAAAGAAGCAGTGGAATATAAAGGTAGACGTATTCTTAGGGATGATGCTTTGAGAAGTTCCAATAAAATATCACAATTTGAATCTACATTAACTAGAACACTTGGGGTTAAAAAGGATAAAACCACAACTGATATTATTGTTGTTCGTGCGTATCGGTATGCAATTTTCGAACAAATCATGAACGAAGGCTTCAAGTATGGAGATGATGTCTATCAATATTTCACCTCCAGTGCTGGGAATATCAGAAATAAAAAATCAATTTGGATCAAGTCATCTGTTTATGAAAAAGTAAAGAATAAATTAATGTGTGGATTATCAATTGAAGATATTAATAATAAAGGTGGAATGAACTTAAATAAATTTAGTAGTTATACAGCCTTGTGCAATACAGCGAGTACACCTTGGAAAGACTTTGATATTACAAAAGCAATTGTAGTTCCAGATTTTTCTACTATCATAAATGCCGATGTGGATTATATTGACAGCGATTATAATATTAACCCTTGTAATATGCCGGTAGAAATTCCGCACACTGACGGAGCTGGAATGTATCTTGCTTCAGCTGATGAAGATAATAAAAGTTTCCAATTTAGAATGCCGTTTTTTAAAGGATTAATGATCGGTTTTCCGATATACAAGTTCATAAAGAAATTTAATGGAAATCCAATTGTAAAAGATATTTATGGTGAAGATCATGATGTGATGAAGGAAGGTATTTTGTATATTTTCACAGCCTCACAATTCAAAATGCATCGTTTCTTCGATTCGTGGAAGGACTATCAAGACGCATTTAAGAAATATGGTTGTGAAGCAGCTAAGTGTAAGGAAGAAGTTGAAGTGTTCGATGATAAGCCTATATCATATCAAGTATTGCAAACTTTAAATAAAATGACCAAAGAAGAATTAGAAAAAATCAGCGAACATACGGTAAATACTATCAAGAGTGTAGGAAATGATATTGAGGTTATGATGGATATTCTCGGTGCTGGTAAGTCAAATGAGAATAAACGAGGATTAGAAAAGGCATTGGAAATTTATCCGAATTTATTGAATGACGATTATTGCAAAGAAGTTATTAAGGAAAAGAGACTGTCACTTATCAAGAGTGCTAGGGCTGGTAAATTATTAATTCCTGGGACTAAAAGAACATATATTGCCCCTGATTTATTTGCATTTGCAGAATGGCTATTCCTAGGTATTGAGAGTCCTAATGGATTGCTGAATGATGGAGAGGTTAGTTGTTCGCTTTATGATGATGGTCAAAGGCTAGACGCTCTAAGGAGCCCCCATTTATTCAGAGAACACTGTTGTCGGACTAATAAGGTTGATAAAGTGATAAGGGATGGCAAAGAAATAAAAATAAGCGATTGGTTCATTACTAAGAATATTTATACAAGTGTAAAAGATATGATAAGTAAGCAATTAATGTTCGATGTAGATGGCGATGACAGTCTGATCGTGTGTGAACCTAGCTTCGTATCTATTGCTGAGAGGCACATGGAAGGCATTAGAGTGTTGCAATATGAGTTAGGAGTTGCAACTCAAGAAAAAATTACAAACGCTAATCTCTATAGCGGATTGACCAAAGCTTATGCGAAAAATATTGGAGAAATTTCAAATGAGATTAGTAAGATATGGGCAAATAAAGAGCCAGATTTAGACTCAATAAAAAGGTTAGTCTATGAAAATAATGCATGTATAGATTATGCAAAAAGTCTTTGGTATCCGACTCGTCCACCTGAAATAAATAAGCAAATCAAAAAACATACTGGAAATAAAGTTCCCCACTTTTTCCGTTTTGCGAAAGGTAAAAGTAAAGATCAGGTAGCAACAAGCAGCAATAGTGTAGTTGATTTGTTGGTTTCAGAAAAAATCATTCCTAATAATCGAATCCATTTTGAAAAAGTCATTAAAGGATTTGATTATAAAAAATTAATGAAAAATCCTAAGGTAAAGGTGGATGAAAACAAGGAAATAATAGAAGTATTCGAGAAAATTAATAAATTGAAACACTGGGATATTAAGAAGCAATTGAAGGAAAAAGAAGGCTCTAAGAAGTCGTGTGAACTTGCAGTTTATAAGGAGTTTAGAGATGAATTATTAAAGTTAGGTAAAAGGGAATTAGTTGTTGATGTTTTAATCAAATATCTGTATGACATAAAGGAAACCAAAAATAAGCAAAGTCTCTGGTTCATGTTCGGAAATGATATTGTGAGGAATTTACAATTGAATATTCAAGGGATCGTGGAGTGTATCGAGTGTGGGGAGGTAATTGAGGAGCCAAAACAAAGACAGATACGTTGTGATTCATGCCAGAGCGACAGAAATAAAGAGAATAATAGAAAGAGACAACAAAAACATAAGTCAAAATAACGGTGAGTTATAGGTTAATAAAATACATACTTAGTAGAACCCTTGACTTATAAGGGTTCTTTTGTTTGACATGAAAAATAGTTAAGGCTCTAATGGGAAAGAAGGAAAGCTATTGACACGTCAAAGGGTGAGTATCTTCTTTCTCCTTTTTTGTAAAGAGGCAGTCTTGCTAGGGAGATTGTCTTTCATTTTATTTTTAATCTAAAAATGTATATAAATATCCAAATATATAATATCACATAAAAACATATTTTGTCAACCATATCTATCTTTATTTTTTTAAGTCATAAAATATTTTATTTATCATTAAGTTAGGCGGTGGAGGAGTGAGTTAAGTGAAGATGTCAAAAATAAAAAAACTTAGAGTGCTCAGTGAGATGACTCAAGAGCAATTAGCTGAACAATTGGGAGTAAGTCAATCCTATTTGTCGCTTTTGGAAAGGAATCAACGTGATATATCACCAGAAGTAAACAGAAGAATTGAAGAAATTTTTAGTTTTTCTGTTAAATTTATAGATTAAACATCATGTCCGCATCACCAACCATGTGATTGGTGCCATCGCTGTTTTCTCGGACTCTAAAAATAAGAAATCGGCAATATAATTTAGAATTTACTCGGGCTGTGGAAAAGCGTACAGTAATTTCATTCTTATATTACCTCCATAATTAAGTAGTTTATTTTACTCTGTATGAGGGGCTGACGTTTAAACTCCATTGAGAGGTCAGCCTTTGATCGTACAGCCAAAGAAAGGGTGTTGAGTAATGGAAAAAGACAAAATAAAAGTAACTATGACATTAGATTCGCTTGAGAATATTGTTTATCAAGCAGCATATAAAGCGTCTAGGAAAGCGAATCAAGATATGTTTAATGGACTGATGCCGTTCATATCAAGGTTATATGACGAAAATGAAATGATGACTGAAACCCTAAATTATTTAAAAGATTCTGCTCAATCCAAGCAAATTGAAAAAGTGGAAATTGATTATGATTTACTTGCAAATAAAGTGGCTGAAGAGATGAAAGACGCATTATGTGCAACGATAGAATATATGAAGGAAGAGAAGATAACTAAATGATGCTCTATAAATGTTATGACCCATTTATTATAGAATCTCCTGAACAATGTATAGCCTTATGGGCTAAAAATGATAAAGTCGCTAGAAGAAAATGTGCCGATATACATAAGAAATTAGATTTCTATAATGCCCCTGTAAGGACTGTATTAAAGGATTGGATAGTTGAGGAATACTTTGTCTATAGTCAGTGCGATGTGTTTATTTGCTATCCTAAGGACTTAGACAGAGCGTCAGATGTTAGGATTATTTCCGTTCCATTTGAGATTAGTAATGTTGAAGAATACGTGATGAATCAGTTAGTTGAAATGGAAAGCCATGAAGAAAATTTTAGAGAGTATGTGAATGATAAGTCTGTGAATATGAGTTTCAACGAACGTTTTTATATTGATTCTGAAGGTTGGATATTCGATCCCTATTTAAATTCTGATGAATCTGTTGATGTTCGTGAGGATATTAAGGTAAGGATACTGGAAGAAAACTCTAATATTAATCGCTATATGGATGATTTGTGGCATGATAATGTGCATGACTTTTTTGAAGATAATGAGGAATACAGGGATATATTTATTGAATACATAACGACTGATGCTGAACCTGACATATTGGATGAGGGGTTCTATTTTTATGTCTGTAAAGAGTTAATGGAGTTAGGTGAGTGGGTCACATATAACGATATTAGAAAGGTGGATATTGTAGCATGAGTAGAAAAAATGGATTTGTGCCGTTGGAAAAAAGAATAAATGAAATTGCTAAAACGTTAGATATTCAAGGGAGTGATCCAAGTACAGAATATGATCAGTATATGAGAGGTTTATACAATGGACTTGAGTTGGCACTTGCATCATTGGAAATGAGAGAGCCTGTATTTAAAGTTAAGATTAAAAATAGTTGGATTAAAAAGAGGTTGAATAAATGGAAAAAGTAATATCTGATGGTATTTACTGTGCAAAATGTGACTGCTTGATAAAAGATGAAGAATTGGCAGAATGGGAATGTGGTCAATGTGATACTAAAAACAATTGGGAACATATTGAAATAGTGATAAGAAGTAAAGATGCATCAAACCAAGCCTAAATAAAGTGGCTTTTTATTTTACCTTTTTTCACGTTTGTAGCTCAATTGGTTAGAGCATATTCACATTGCCCCGTGGATAGTTTATCGGTTCAAGTCCGGTCAAACGTGACCTATAAATATTGGAGTGATTGCTAATGGCAATGATTAAGAATGTGGATGAGAAATGTAATGAAGTGATTAATCAGTTAGGTAAAGGATTTACGAAGGATGAATATGTGGATATGTTTATTGCAATGTATCCTTATGATTGGAATAAGATAAAGCAGCGATATTATGAACATGAGAGAAAGAATAAAGGGAAGCCCCATCCTATGCCTAGACCGAGGCAGTATGTATTGAATGTTTCTGGAATAAGAAGGAGAATAATTTCTTTATATTAAAATGTAAATAAATAGCAGGGAAAATTACCCTTTTGTCGAATCTAGTAGATAAAAGGGAGGTGAAAGATATGCTAGATAAATTAATTCAAACCGGTGAAACTCTAGAATCAGAAGCAAGTGAAGGAATGGGAGGTAAATTTTTTGATTCCATAAACTTTGAACAATGGGCTTCTAAATCAGTTTTATATTTAGAGAATTATCATTCGAAGTCAATTGTTACAGAAAAGGCAAAAGAAGGTTTCAAAAAATTAAACAGTAATATCAACTATGATTACTATCAATTCTTATTGGGTGCTTTAAAAGCTACTAAAGAATTTGAAGATGAAAAATTGGATGAAATGTTAAGTTGATATTGGAAGGCATCCTCAAAATACGAGGATGTTTTTATTTTTCAATAAAGGGAATTTGTCACTCTTTGGAGAAGATTGTAATGGAAAATATTTGGTGAGGAGTGATGGAAATGGGTTTTAGACATGATATGCGAGATAAAACACAACAGCAACAAGCAATAGTAAGACAAAGGGATTTGAATGAGGAATTAAGAAAAAAAGATATACCTTTGGAAAAACAAAAACAGACTGAAATTAACAATGAGGTTGATGAGTTTAAGAAGTACCTATCCAATGAAAAGTGGAAACAAGAGGCGAGTATTAATACTGAAAATACTCCACCTTATGAATACTCATTTAGAAAAATTGGTACACAAGAGAGAGTAACAGTTACTTTGAGATATCGTGAAAGTTTTAAAATTGTTCAAGATTTACTAAAGAAGTAACAGGAGACACTTTCCATCATGTCAAAATATTAGGGTAAGATGGGAGGTGTGAAAAATGAATGAAAATATTAGAGTACATTTATCTTATCCTGTAGACTCAAAATACGCTGAAACATTTATTGAAATGCCAATGATGGAAGCACTATTAATCCTACAAACTGGTAACTTGTATATGTGGGATTTAAAGAATGAAGATGATGAGAAGCCAGATTATATTATTGATAAGGCAAAATATTATTTCAGTGAAGAAAAAGAGGAAAAAGAACTTTATATATCCTTAGAGTTTGAAAAATAATTAAAATTTTCAGAGTGCTCATTAATTTGGGTGCTTTTTTATATGGAGGGAAAAGTATGTTATTAGCATTTCAAATTTTATTGTTCATTTTAATATTTGTATTCTCAGTATATTTATTGGCTGTAGAATGTCAATTCAGTAAAGAAACGAAGGGAATTTTTATGAGTATTGTTTTAGCATCTATTCTTGCGGAAACTGTTTGTTTCTTTGTGAGGTGAAAATATGCTTACACTTGAAAATATAGGCTTGAATGAAGATGGTGTAGTGGAAATTAGTTTTTCATATGAAGGTGAATCTGTGAATTTTAAGGGACAAATGAAAATGACTCCTAAAGAGTTTATGGCGAGTAGAGGTCATGGAGATGTGTATTTAGCGGAATGTATATTGCAACGTGAATTAAATTGGTGGATTAATAAATAAAATAAAATTAGAGGAGTTGTTGTGACATGGCAGAAATGCGTGAGTCAAACACAAAAAGT